>CAKSPP010000007.1 GCA_934481505.1 uncultured Eubacteriales bacterium | reverse complement strand
GCCGAACGGGGTGCGGAAAATGACTGATAAAAAAGCCGTTCTTTATTCCTTTGAAGAACCCTCCGCCGCACAGAAAGAGCGTTTTGCCGCTTTTATAAAGAAAAAGTACGGTGACGGTTTTTCCTTTGAATGGAAAAAGGACGAAAAAATAAAAAAGGGTTTTAAGCTTGCCGTCGGTTCGGAAATTTACGACTGGACGGTCGCGGGAAGATTTCTTCAGCTTAAAAACGAAATAGAAAAAAGTGCCGGAAGCTCGGGAAATGTCGTTTCTCTTATAAAAGAAACGGTCTCCTCCTTTGAACCGAAAGCAATTCCGAACGAAATAGGAAAAGTCAAGAGCGTCGGCGACGGGATTGCCGTTGTCACGGGGCTTGAAAAGGTAACTTACGGCGAAATCGTAGTTTTTGCCTGCGGAATAAAAGGAATGGTTCTCGACCTCGACAGAAACGAAGTCGGCTGTATCCTTTTTGACGACGACGAAGAAATAACCGAGGGAAGCACCGTTTACCGCACCGGAAAGACTGCTGGGATGCCGGCAGGAGACGATTTTCTGGGAAGAGTTGTCGACCCGCTCGGAAATCCTGTTGACGGCAAGGGCGAAATTATTGTTTCCGACTATCGCCCGATCGAAAATCCCGCTCCCGGCATTATCGACCGTCAGCCCGTAAACAAGCCTATGGAAACGGGACTTTTGGCTATCGACTCGATGTTTCCTATCGGAAGAGGTCAGCGTGAACTCATAATCGGCGACAGACAGACCGGTAAAACCGCTATTGCCGTCGATACGATAATCAATCAGAAAAACAAGGGCGTAATCTGCATTTATGTTGCAATCGGTCAGAAAGCAAGCTCGGTCGCACAACTCGCAGAAACATTAAAACAGCATAACGCCCTGCCGTATACCGTCATAATAAACGCGTCGGCAAGCGACCCCGCACCGCTGCTTTATATAGCACCTTATGCGGGCTGTGCTCTTGGCGAATACTTTATGAACCGCGGAAACGATGTTTTGATAGTCTATGACGACCTTTCAAAACACGCGGTCGCCTACCGTTCTTTAAGCCTTCTTCTCGGACGTTCGCCGGGGCGTGAGGCTTACCCCGGAGATATTTTCTATCTTCATTCGAGACTTCTCGAACGCTCAGCTCACCTTTCCGACGAAAGAGGCGGCGGCTCTATGACCGCACTGCCGATAGTCGAAACACAGGCAGGCGACGTTTCGGCATATATCCCGACAAATATCATTTCGATAACCGACGGACAGATTTTCCTTGAAAGCAATCTGTTCTTTGCAGGTCAGAGACCTGCGGTAAACGTCGGACTTTCGGTTTCGCGTGTCGGCGGCGACGCACAGACAAAAGCGATGAAGAAAGCGACGGGAGCAATCCGTCTCGACCTTGCACAATATAGGGAAATGGAAGTTTTCACGCAGTTTTCAAGCGACCTCGACGAGGCGACAAAGAAGACTATCGACTACGGAACGGGACTTATGAGGCTTCTCCGTCAGGAGCAGTACAGTCCTTTCAAGCAGCATGAGCAGGTCATAATGCTTGTCGCGGCTTTGAATAAAATCATGCTGTCGGTTCCAGCAAATGAAATTCCGGAATTCCGCAAGGGACTTATTTCGCATGTCGAATCACAGCTTCCCGACCTCTGCCGCAGAATAGACTCGACAGGCGAATTTTCGGAAGAGATACGTTCCGAAATCATTTCGGCGTCGAAAAACTACCTTGAAATCTATAAGCAGGGACGGTGACCGCCGTGCCCAACACCAAAGAAATAAAAAACCACATAGAAAGCGTCAAAGACACTAAAAAAATAACAAACGCGATGTATCTTATCGCCTCGGCGAAAATGAGAAAAGCCAAAGCGGAGCTTGACAGAACGCGTCCGTATTTCACCGCCGTAAAGTCGGAGATGAAGCGAATTTTCCGTTCCGCACCGAACGTAAAAAGCCCGTATTTTTATCCCGAAGATAAAGATCATAACAGCGGAGCTTTCGGTTGTCTTGTAATAACCGCCGACAAAGGTCTTGCGGGAGCTTACAATATGAATGTTATCCGCAAAGCCGAAGAACTGCTTTCGGAGCATGAAGACACGAAGCTTTTCGTTGTCGGAGAGTTCGGCAGACAGTATTTCGCGAAGAAGAAAATCCCCGTTGAAAAAAGCTTTTTATACACAGCACAGAACCCGACGATTCAGCGTGCAAGGGAAATTGCGGATATTCTTCTCGAACTTTACGACGAACAGGCGGTAAGCAAAATTTACGTCGTATATACCGACTGGAAGAACGGAATGAGCGAAGAAACGGTCGCGACAAGACTTTTGCCGTTCCACCGCAACGAATTTGCGAATGCCGAGGAAAAGGAAGTCAAAACGCCTTTCGAATTTCTGAATTCCGTCGATGTCGTTCTGCGTGCGATGGTTCCGAGCTACCTTTCGGGATTTATTTACGCCGCACTTGTCGACAGTTTCTGCTGCGAGCAGACATCGAGAATGACGGCAATGGATTCGGCGAACCGAAACGCCGAGAAAATACTCTCGGAACTTTCCGTAGAGTATAACAGAGTGCGTCAGGCGGCAATCACCCGTGAAATAACGGAAGTTTCCGCAGGAGCACGGGCACAGAAAGCAAAAAAGGAGGCTGCAGAACTTGAATAAAGGAAAAACGGTCAAGATCTCCGGACCTGTAATCGACGTCAAATTTCCGGAGGGCAAGCTCCCGAAAATAAAAGAAGCACTTAAAATTCAGACCGAAGACGGTGAAAAAACCGCCGAAGTCGCCGAGCATGTCGGAAACAGAACCGTAAGAGCGATAATGCTTTCGGGCAGCGAAGGTCTTGCGAGAGGAAACGAAGTCGTTGCCGACGGAAAAGGGATCGAAGTCCCCGTCGGAAAAGAAACTCTCGGAAGAATGTTCAATGTTCTCGGAGAGCCTATCGACGGCAAAGAGCCGATAACCAACGCGAAAAAATATCCCATACACCGCAAAGCACCGCGATTTGACGAGCAGAAACCGGCAGTCGAGGTTCTTGAAACGGGGATAAAAGTAATAGACCTTTTGGAACCGTATCCGAAAGGCGGTAAAATCGGACTTTTCGGAGGAGCAGGCGTAGGCAAAACGGTTCTTATCCAGGAACTTATCCACAATATCGCAACCGAACACGGCGGATATTCTATCTTCACCGGAGTCGGCGAACGCAGCCGTGAGGGCAACGATTTGTGGCGTGAAATGCAGGAAAGCGGCGTTGCCGACAAAACAGCTCTCGTTTTCGGACAGATGAACGAAGCCCCGGGCGTCAGAATGAAAGTTGCTCTTTCGGGACTTACGATGGCGGAATATTTTAGAGAAGAAGAGCATAAGGACGTGCTTTTGTTTATCGACAATATCTTCCGTTTCGTTCAGGCAGGAAGCGAAGTTTCGACGCTTCTCGGAAGAATGCCGTCGGCAGTCGGATATCAGCCGACTTTGGCGGAGGAAATGGGAGCGTTGCAGGAGAGGATAACCTCGACGAAAAACGGCTCGGTAACCTCGGTTCAGGCGGTTTATGTACCTGCCGACGACCTTACCGACCCCGCACCGGCAACGACCTTTTCACACCTTGACGCAACGACCGTTTTAAGCAGAAAGATAGCAGAACAGGGTATTTACCCCGCTGTCGACCCGCTCGAATCGTCGTCGAGAATTCTCGAAGCGTCAAATGTCGGCAAACGCCATTAC
Source organism: uncultured Eubacteriales bacterium (assembly GCA_934481505.1). Lineage (GTDB taxonomy): Bacteria > Bacillota > Clostridia > Oscillospirales > UBA644 > Geddesella. The sequence goes on along the minus strand of CAKSPP010000007.1, from coordinate 14,860 downwards.
GACATTGCAAGAAAAGTCGAAGAAACGCTTCAAAAATATAACGAATTGCAGGATATCATAGCAATTCTCGGTATCGACGAACTCGGCGAAGAAGATAAACTCGTCGTTTCGAGAGCAAGAAGAATTCAGAGATTTCTCGCACAGCCCACCCACGTTGCGGAAAAATTCACCGGTATTCCCGGAATTTACGTTCCGATTAAAGAAACTGTCAGAGGTTTTGAGGCTATAATTTCGGGCGACGCCGATAAATATCCCGAGGCGGCGTTTTACAATGTCGGAACTATCGACGATGTCGTCAAAAAGGCAAAGGAGCTGTAAAAAATGGCTAATACTTTTCAGCTCCATATCCTTGAATCGGACGGGACTTTTTACGAGGGCGAATGTGAATCCTTGATTATCCCGACGACCGAGGGACAGTACGGAATTTTAGCCCACCACCAGAATATGATAGGGGCAATTCTTCCGGGCGTTATAACCTATAAACTTCCCGGAAAAGAAAAGGAAGTCGCGTCGGTTTCGGAGGGAATTGTCAAAATCGAGGATAACGATGTTCTCATCATGGTAAACACCGCCGAACACCCCGACGAAATAGATATCAACGCCGCAAAAAGAATGGCGGACGAAGCAAAGGAAGCCCTTTTGCAGAAAAAGAGCATGAGGGAATACCGCACGGCACAGACAACTCTCGCAAAAGCGATAGGCAGACTAAAAGCCGGCAGGTATTACGATTCCGAATTTTCAAGCAAATAAAACGACACCTCGGAAATTAGCCGAGGTGTTTTACTTTTTCCGACCGTATTCGGCGAATGTCCTGTTTATCGGACAGCATTTTCGGTAAAATTATATCGAAAGGAGGCCGAAGCGATGAAAACCGTTAATATATCCTACACAAGAAGAGAATTTTATAACTTCTTTGTTGAGAGGATAAAAAAAGAGGACGGTTTTTTCACAGTGGAAAACAAAGAAACCTTATACGGGCTTATTCTCGATTCGGGATTCGTGGAAAAGGCTTTCGGGGATTTTATCAAAGAAAAAATTGCCGAAAGCGAAAGACTGAAAAGAGAAGAAGCACAGAAAAAGAGGGTTGAGGCTGAAAGACGACGGCAGGAAAAAGCGAAGACTGTAAAGCCGAAAAAACCGCTGCCGCAAAAAGCGAAATGGGAGAAAATTGTAGAGGAAAAGGGAGAAAACGGCGTTGCAATGCTGTCGGCACTTTCCGCTGAGAAAAACGCCGGACTGTTATCCTACCTTAAAGGTCAAATGGCAAAAAAATAGTATTTGCCGAAAAAATTTCGGGAAAGAGACTGCTTTGCAGTCTCTTTTTCTTTGATAAAAACAAGGGAAAAGACCGACATCTTTTCCCTTGCAATGTATAAATTTTCACGTTATCGGGAGGACTTTTCCGATATCCGTTTTAAGAAATAATCAGTTTCTGAACGAAATGTTCTGGCTCTCGGGCTCGTCCCACGTTACGGTAGAAGGAGTTTCCCAAATATACATTGCCGTTCCTTCGCTGTCTTTGATAACGGCGTAATCGTTACCCTCAACGGTAAATCTTTCTTTAAGAACTTCTCCGCCGAACTCGACGACCTTTTTGAGCGTATCTTCAATATTGTCCACTTCAACGACAAATCTCGGATCAGCTCCCGTTTCATCATCGCTTTTTGCTCTGAGATAGCCGTAGCCGAAAGAGGGGAATTTGGGCTCCCAGTTTGCGTTGCCCGGACCTGTGGCACAGAAGATAAGAGGATGCTTCGGGTCGGAATGTTCGGTGTCGAACATATCCCAATCCATAACGTCTTTATAGAAAGCGCGGGTCATTTCAAGTTTGTCGTCGTCATAAGGAAGAACGAATCTTCTTACTCTTCCGTGTCTGGTATGCGCCGGGAACTGCTTCGGATGGTGATAGGAAATATTCATCGGATCCCAGTTAGGATCGGGCTTCGGGAAATCAACATGGATTCTTCTTTTTTCGATGCTTCCGTTCCACGGCTCTACAAGATAGTTATCCTTTGAAGAGTTACAGGACGGGCAAAGTTCGGGAACTTCATTTTCATCAACTGCGAACGGGAATCCGCAAACATAGCAAGTATATATTTTTTTCATTGTAATTTTCCTCCTCAGTCTTTATCATAGCCGGCTTCGGGTTCTTCCCACGTTCTTGACGGGGGACATTTCCAAAGCTTAAATTCGTTTCCGGACGGGTCGTTTATAAATGCCTGGCTTACCCAACCGTCGGATTCTTTGGGAAGATCTCCGATAAGAGTAGCTCCGTAATCTATCATCTGTTGTACGGTTTCGGCAACAGGTCTGTCCATATGGATCTCCGCCATAAGAGTGGGCGGAGGAAGGACCTCCTCATCGCTCGGAGCAGCCATACAGTTCATGTGTCCGGGATTAAGACCCTCCCATGTTTCGTAACTCGGTCCGGTCGCAATGAGAAGCGACGGACGGTCGCTGCCTTTTTTCGCGCCGCCTGCGGCTTCGGGAAGTTCGAACATATCCCAGCCGAAAACGTTTACGTAAAACTTCTGAAAGCGCTTGAAATCCTTATAAGAAAGCAGCAGGAAACGGGGGCGTCCGTGCAGGTCTTTTTCGGGATATTTTTTAGGTGCGCGGTACGGATAGGTGTTTGTTTTTTCTGCCATTTTAATAAAATCCTTTCATAAAATAAAAATTATTCCTTATCATAGCCGGCTTCGGGTTCTTCCCATGTTCTCGAAGACGGACATTTCCACAGAGGAATGATATTTCCCGACGGATCAGCGGCTATAAGAGTGCTTGACCAGCCGTCCTTTTCTTCGGGGATCTCTCCGACTATCGAACCGCCGTGTTCGACGATCTCCCTTGCCGTTTCGGTCAGGGGTCTGTCCATGTGGCACTCTCCCATAAAAACAGGCGCAGTAATTTCGCCGGGTTCATAGTGGGCTCCCATATTCATGTGTCCGGGATTGAGCCCCTCCCATGTTTCGTAACTCGGTCCCGTCGCAATGAGAAGCGAGGGGTTTTCACTGCCTTTTTTTACCCCTCCCGCAGCTTCGGGAAGTTCAAACATGTCCCAGCCGAAAACGTTTACGTAAAACTTCTGAAAGCGCTTAAAATCGCTGTATGCGAGTTGTCCGAAACGAATACGGCCGTGAAGACTTTTTTTTGTATATTTTTTCGGTTCGCGATACGGATAGGTATCTGTTTTTTTCAAAAAAACCCCTCCTATTCTTCGTCGTAACCGGCTTCCGGCTCTTCCCACGTTCTCGACGGAGGGCATTTCCAGAGGAAAAGTTCATTTCCTGAGGGGTCTTTTGCAAAGCAGGAAGCCGCCCAGCCTTCGACCTCTTCCGGAAGTTCTCCGTCATAAGAGCCGCCGTATTCGACAATTTCCTTTACGGTATCGGCAATGGGTCTGTCCATATGGATCTCCATAAAGATCGTTGGAGTTCCGACTTTTCCGTCGGGAGCCTTTGAGACGGTGCAATTCATATGCCCGGGATTAAGACCTTCCCATGTTTCATAGCTCGGTCCCGTTGCACAGACAACTGTCGGAGCGTCACTGCCCTTTTTGTTTCCGCCTGCGGTTTCGGGAAGTTCAAACATATCCCAGCCGAAAACATTTACATAAAACTTCTGAAAACGCTTGAAATCCGCATACTGCATCTGCATTACGCGAGGACGTCCGTGCAGATCTCTCTTCGGATATTTTTTCGGGGCACGGTACGGATATTTATCTGTTTTTTCAGACATTTTTATTCCTCCTCATAGTGAAGGCTTTCACCGTTTGTCTCTATAACTTTCTTATACCAGTAAAAGCTCTTCTTTTTATATCTTTCGAGAGTTCCTCTTCCCTCATTGTCTCTGTCGACATAGATATAGCCGTAACGCTTTTCCATTTCGGCGGTAGACGCGGAAACAAGGTCTATGCAGCCCCACGAAGTATATCCCATGATATCGACGCCGTCGGCAACAGCCTCTTCGACCTGTAACAGGTGCTGACGCAGAAAATCAATTCTGTAATCGTCGATAACGGTATAATCCCCGTTCTGATCTTTAACAAGAGTATCATGAGCCCCGAGTCCGTTTTCGGCGATAAACAAAGGCTTCTGATATCTTTCATAAAATTCGTTAAGAATATAGCGAAGTCCCTGCGGGTCTATCTGCCAGCCCCAATCGGTCGCTTTGAGATAAGGATTGGGAGTTGCGGTTGAGAAATACATCTCCTTGGACTTGGCGGGATCAGCCGAAGCGCAAAGGCTCCAATAATAGCTGAAAGATACGAAATCTACGGAATTCTTAAGGATTTCTTCGTCTTCGGGCGTTATTTCGAGAGTTATGTTCTTTTCTCTGTACCAACGCGTTGCATAAGACGGATAATAGCCGCGCGCCTGAACGTCGGTAAAGAGAAGGTTCGTATGGTTGTTTTCCATCGCCTTGAGAACATCCGAAGGATCCGGCGTCAGAGGATAGATGGGAAGGGCAAGAACCATACAGCCTATTTTGTTTTCGGGATCTATCTCATGTGCTATTTTTGTTGCCGCGGCGGACGCTACAAGTTCATGATGTATAGCCTGCAATTTATCACCGAGAGAAAGCTGCGACTTATCCGTCCAAATGCCGCCGCTCATAAAAGGCTCGGTCATTATGGTATTGATTTCGTTAAAGGTAAGCCAATATTTTACCTTTCCCTTGTATCTTTTGAAAACGGTCTCCGCATATTTTACAAAAAGCTCAATGGTTTTACGGCTTCTGAAACCGTCGTATTTCTTCGAAATCGCAAGAGGCGTTTCATAGTGAGAAAGAGTTACAAGCGGCTCAATTCCGTATTTATGACATTCGTCAAAAACTCTGTCGTAGAACTCAAGTCCCTTTTCGTTTGGCTCTGCGTCGTCGCCGTTCGGGAAAATTCTCGACCATGCAATAGACATACGGAATACTTTGAATCCCATTTCGGCAAAAAGCCTTATGTCTTCCTTATAACGATGATAAAAATCAATTCCTACAAGTTTAAGATTATCGGGCGTCGGTTCGTCGGTTCTCGGAGTCGCAACGCCGTGCGGCAAAAGATCCTGTATGGAAAGCCCCTTTCCGTCTTCGAGATACGCACCCTCCATCTGATTTGCGGCGGTAGCTCCGCCCCATAAAAAATTCTTCGGAAACATCTGAAATCCTCCAAAATTATTTATTGCGAATTATAAAATTATACGCGGCACCGCAAAGATTTGCCTCGCTGCGATAGGTGCTTACGACGATTTCGGGATTTATCATTCCCTCGATTCCGTAGCCCTTCACATATTTATCGACTTCGTTGCGGAGATCGGTAAGAACGCAATCTTCCCTGCTTAATCCGCCGCCGATAACTATTTTATCGGGACCGTAGCATATCTGAGCGTTGAAAACCATATTTCCGAGAGCCTTTATAAACTCGCTGTAAACTTTAAGGGAATCATTGTCGCCGGCTCTTATCCAGTCGAAGAACTGTCTGCCGTCGGCAACGATTTTCTTCGGAGGTTCATCGGTCTTCGGATATCTGTCGCCGAAAACGCTGTCTAAAAAGAGCTGCGTAGGTGCGGAATCCTGAATCGACAAATCAAGATTCTTCATTTTACAGAGTTTATAAGTAACCCCGAGCATTCCGACCTGCATACAGGCACTTGACATCAGCGAATAATCCCCCGGAGAGGTTATCGCATAAGAAAACTCGCCCGCATTAAAGCCTTTTCCGCTGTGTACTTTATGATTTTTGATAACGCCGCCGGCAATTCCCGAACCGAGAATAAGGACTATTCCGTCTTCGCAGTCTTTGAGAGAGCCTTTCCATGCTTCGGAAAGAGCTCCGCATTTGCCGTCGTTTTCAACGGAGGCTTTCACTCCGCACTTTTTTTCAATGATATCGGTGATACTCTTTCCGTAAAGTTCTTTATAAACTCCGCTGCCGAAAAGGACTCCGGTTTCGGGGTCGATATTTCCGGGGAGACTCACGCCTATTCCCGATACCTGATCTTTGAATTTGTCGTAAAGCCCGGCAACGGTATCGGCAAATTCTTCAACCGATGAGAGGGGTGCCGGCAGCTTTCCCGATTCGGTTATAACTGCATTTTCGTCTACAACTCCGTATTTTACGGAGCTTCCGCCGAAATCAAGAGCTAAAATTTTCATTTCAAAATCTCCTCTATATCGTTTCAAAGGAGCACTGCTCCCTAATTTTCAATCTTTATAAATATCCGCAATTTCTTTGCCTTGTGCGATAAGTTCTTTTTTCAGCCCTTCAACGTCGACCGGCTCGTCGACATAGAAAAGCTCTTCTTTTTCCCAGACATAATAATTATGTCTTTCTACCTCAATCTTCTGACAGGTTTCGTCTTCGGACCATTCCTCGAAAAGTCTGCCCCAGTTTTCGAAATCGTCGTAAACTCTTTCGTGAACTCTCGTCTGAGACCTTTCGGCACCGGAAAAATAACGGTACCGTCTCGGAAGAGGATGTCCGAGTCTGCCTTCTTCTTCGTCTGTTTTTCTTTCAAGCTCCAATTCCTGGAGCCATTTTTCAAAGGGAATATGCTGAGTCTGTCTGTACATTACTTTCATCTGTCATTCCCTCCGTTTTTCCATTCCGACGGCATTACATAATTCGGATTGACCGTATATTTAACGGTTTTTTCTCTTTCTGCCGCCATCTGTATCCATGGGATTATAGGATCTCTGCCGTCGTCGACATAGAGAATTTCCTGTTTTTGCCAATCGTAGCATTTTTCCCATTCTTCATCAAGCTTTATACATTCCGGATCGCTCTTCCACAAAACATGAAGCTTTGTAAAATCCGCAATCGACTCGTATTCTCTTTCCGAAACGCGGATACGGGAATCCATGCTTCCGGTAAAGGGACGAAGTCTCTGCGGCAGGGGAAGTCCGAGCCTTACGCAGGCAAGATCGCTCCTGTGTTCAAGCTCTGCCTGTTTTTCTCTGTTTTCAACGGGGACTTGCTGTATTTGTCTGAATAGAACGCGAATTTTCATATAATTTCTCCGATTTGATTTTTACACCCGATTTTTTATAACGGGCGGAAATTTTCATCTCCGCCCGCATAATACACAATCGTCTTTCAGGCAGTCTTTCTTTTTCCTTTGAACCTTGCAAAAAATCTTTCGATTGCAGCACTCTTGGAAGAAAGAACCATGAAGAAGATAACAAATACGGCTATGACAACTTTACTGTAAGTTGTGGGAAGACCGATTGCTACCATTCCCATTTTAAGTATCTGAGTTATGATGGCACCACCGTATATTGAGAATACGATATTGCCCTTTCCGCAGATCGCCATACCGATAAGAACGCACATCATCGCGTCGAAAACGGTAGAAGCACTGCCGAGAGTTCCGGATACCGCGGAAGTTACACCCGATTTGCTGAGTGCAAATATCGTGTAAAGTCCGGCGAAAAGTCCCGAAAGAATAAGAGCCGCAGTCTTTGTGTTAAGAGCACTTATACCGTTTGTCTGAGCAACGGTCGGATTGCTTCCGACAGCCCTGATGCTGTAACCGATTCTTCTCTTGTAATAGAAGAACGCCGCAAGAGCAAAGCATATAACAAACAGAATAAGGTCGTAGGGAGGATTGCTGAGAACCATCATATCGGTCGAAAGATGAACTCCTCCGCCGTTGTAAACTATACGGGTAAGACTCTCGAATATGAGAGCAAGGCCGATAGAAGCAATAAGAGTCGGAATTTTGAGGAACTTATATACAAGCCCGACGATAACTCCGAGAACAAGGGAGATAACGAGGGAGAAAAGTACAAGTCCGAATACGCCGAGATTAAGATTCTGAGCGAGATTTCCGGCAAGGATCGCCGCGAGGACAAACCTTGCACCTATTGAGAAATCCCAGTTGCCGACCTTCATATTGAAGAGAACTCCCCAGCCGATAACGGTCGGAATAAATCCCTGACGAAGCAAGGAGATGACTGCGTCTAATGATCGCGTTTCGGGTGAAATCAACAATAAAAGCGCTATCATTATCACCGGTGCCAAGACCGACAGTGCATAATTTTTGACCTTTCCGAGTACTTTATTCATTCATTTCACCTCATAAATTACGGAACGACTGTCGTCCGTCTTATTTTACGCCTGCCGAGGTCTTTACGAAATCGAGAGACCAGTCGTCGAGGACTTTCTGATAATCAGCTTCTTTAACATCGGAACCTACAAGGCTCTTTACGAGATCGTCGCTGTAAAGGAATACTTCGGGGTTATCAACATATTTGGAGAAAACTTCCATATCTTCGGCAGAAGCTATAAGCAGCGGAGAAAGGGAGAGCTCCATGATCTTGTCGGAAGCATTGTTGCCTTTGACTTTGTTTACGAGAGAAATGAAGGAGATGAGACATTCGGAGGTATAACCGCCGCAGGAAGCTGCGAGCCAGCCGTCTTCAAATGCCTGCTGGTTGCCTTCGAAAGTATCAAATGCGGCAACCTTTACAGAACCTTTTTCTCTGTTGGAGTTGTTAAGAGTTGTGATGATAGCTTCGCCGACGCCTGCGGTTCCGGAAGCTGCGAGGATACCCTGAACATCGGGATAAAGAGTAAGGAAGTTGTTTACGCTGTCAACGTTTGCGGTTGCGTCGCCGGAAACGAGCTGAGAAGTTGCGAGGATCTCAACGCCGTATTCTTTACAGCCGTCCTGGAATCCCTTGTTTCTGTCAAGCATCATAACGTCGGAGGGGTCGCCTGCAAGGAGGCAAACTTTCTTGACACCCTGATCTGCGAGAACCTTAACCATAGCCTTGCAGACTTCATAGCTGTCGTCTTTGATACGGGTTACAAAATAGGGGTTTGCTCTTACAGCTGCGAGAACGTCTTCGTCAAGAATATCTCTGTTGGACATTGCAAGATATACGCCGGCATTCTGGCAAGCGGTTCCGAGCTGGAGGTTTGCGGAGGTGTCCATCGGAATGTAATAGATACCTTTGCAGCCTGCGGTAATGAGGTTTTCGCAGTCGGTAAGTTCGTCTGCGGTGGTGTAGCTTCCGAGCTTCCAAACGAGTTCTACGTTAAGAGCTTCGGCTGCTTTGTTTGCCCATGCATAGAAAGTGCCGCCCATTGCGTCGGTATTGCCGTACCAGATCATACCGATCTTCTGTTTTTCTTCGGTTTGTCCGCCGTTGCCGCCGTTTTCACCGCAGCCTGCGAATGCAAAACATACCGAAACAAGCATTACTGCCGCAAGTATAATACTTACGATTCTCTTTGTTTTTTTCATTGTTTTCTCTCCTTTGAAGAAAAATTTTTTTTGTTCTATTTTAATATTCACCGACCGATCAGACGATAACATCGTGCTGAGAACGGTCAATGGATATTGCTACCGTGCCTAAGAAGAAAATTGCCTTTATGATATCAACAAGGTTAGGATCAAGTCCCCAAATGGTAAGTCCGTTGTTGAGCATGAAGAATATCAGAGTACCGATGACCGCCGTTCTTATTTTCGAAGAAGAACCTCCGGTCATTGAAAGTCCGCCGAGAGACAGAGCGAGAAGAACGTTTGTTTCAAGGTTCGTTCCCGTAGCACCGACGATACTCGGGCTTCTTATTACAGTGAGGCAGGAAGCGATACCTATCGTCACGCCGCTTATAACAAAAGCGATAGTCTTATATTTTCCTACGGAAATACCGCTGAGTTCCGCCGCTTTCGGGTTAGTTCCGATAAGCTTCTGATATTTACCGATTTTCGTATAGTTGAAAAGGAAATATCCTATAAGGAAGACAACAACGAGAACTCCTACGAAAAACCACACATTGTTAAGCTGTGCCGCCTGCGTTATCATCATAGTTCTGTTTGCGGCGACAGACTGAGCAAGTCCTCTTCCGGCAAACATAAGGCACATTCCCGCGATAAATGCAGGAACTTCGCCCTTGACATGAAGAACAGCGGAAAAAAGACCGCAAAGCACACCGAAAACAATGCAAAGAATGAAGAAGAGCCAAAGGTTGTTCCCGACTATCAAATAGGAAAGCACACAACAGAGTGCACATGCTCCGCCGAGAGAAAAGTCAAGATTGTTATGCGTCATAACGAATGCGGTACCGATTGCGGCAACCATCGTTATGGAAGACTGTGCTATAAGATTTTGGATATTGTTCCATCTCAGGAACATTCCGCCGGTCGTAAGAGAAAAGATAATGAAGATTATCAAAAGTCCGGCAAGCGGAATTATTTTTTTGATTTTTTCCATAAATTTTCTCCTCCGTCAGACTATTGCTCCGATGATTACGGCTTCTGTAAGAGCTTCGGATCTTTCGAATTCCTTGCTGAGCTTTCCGTCTTTCATCGTAATGATTCTGTCCGCCATTCCGATAAGTTCCATCATTTCTTCCGAAACCATAAGTATCGACGCCCCCTGATGTTTAAGATCGTTCATCAGGTGATAGATCTTTTCTTTGACTCCGACGTCAATACCTCTTGTCGGACAGTCCATTATGAATATTTTTGAATCGTTTGCAAGCCACTTTGCAACGACGACCTTTTGTTTGTTTCCTCCCGAAAGATCCCTTACATATTGCTCAATATCGTGCATCTTGACTTCCATGCGTTTTGCTTCTTCCGAAGCAAGTTTCTTTTCGGCTCTCGGGGAAATGTATATTCCTTTTTTGAGCTTGTCAAGAGACGCGGTGACGATATTATCTTTTATGCTCGTTGCCTGGAAAAGAGATTCCTTATCTCTGTCCTTGGGTATATATGCAACTTTATGTTTTATTGAAGTCGTCGTGCTCTTTAAGGGGATATTTCCGTCCTTTAATACCACGCTGCCGGAAGTTGGCTTTATAGCTCCGAAAACGGTTTTCAGAAGCTCGTGCATTCCGCATTCCGAAAGTCCGCCGATCCCGAGGATCTCGCCCTTATGAAGATCAAAGGATACGTCGGAGAAAACTCCGTCAAGAGAAAGATCTTTGACTTCAAGAACGACCTCGTCGTCATAAGAACATACGAAATCAGGTCTGTAATAAGATCCGTCGACTTCTCTTCCTATCATATTCTGTCTGATATTGTCGGGCTCGATCTCGTCGCCGTTAAGAGTCGTTATGTATTTTCCGTCTCTCATTACGACAACTTCGTCGCAGAGTTTCTTGACCTCATCAAGGTCGTGGGAAATAACAAGAATTGCCGTTCCCTTTGCTTTCTGCTCGAAAATAATGTCGTAAATCCTGTCTCTTCCCTTCTGAGAAAGAGCTGTTGTTGTTTCGTCTATAATAAGAATCGCGGGCTGATGACTGAGAGATCTTGCCGTCTCTATCATTTTTCTGTCTTCAAACGAATAGATATCGACAGGATCGCTTTCCTTTACCGAAGAAAGACCGTTTTCATCAAGAATTTTTCTTGACGCTTTATTGAGTCTCGAAATGCTTACCATTCCGAACTTCGCAAGAACGTCTTCTTCGCCGAGGAACATATTTTCTGCGACAGTCATGCCGTCGATGGTGCCCTGTTCCTGAGTAAGATACTGAATTCCGGCTTTTCTTGCATCAAGAACGGATTTGGGGCTGTAAGGTTTCCCTTTGAAGGTCATTGTTCCTTTTGTCGGAGGATAAACGCCGGCAATCATACTTGAAAGAGTGGATTTTCCGGAGCCGTTTTCTCCTACAAGTCCCGTAACGCAGCCGCTTTTAAGCTCGATCGTAACATCGGTTACGGCTTTCGTAGGTCCGAACTCTTTGACCATATGCTCGGCTCTGAGAATTACTTCGTTCATTTTAATACTCCTGTCCGTTTTGATCGGTTATCACTGTGCTCCGGTGTTTTTAACGCCGTGAATACAGTAATCGGGAACGCTGTCGGGAAGTTCCCAGAGGTAATATTGATTTCCCTCGGAATCTTCGATTATCGCATAATCGTCACCCAAAACGGTAAATCTCTCTTTTATGACCTTTCCGCCGAACTCTACGGTTTTCTTTAAGGTTTCGTCAATATTTTTAACTTCGATTATCATACTCGGAGCAACCGTACCCTCTTCGACGGGGACTAAAAATCCGTATCCGAAAGAGCAGACTCTCGGTTCCCAATCCGGAGTGCCGGGACCGGTCGCACAATACATCACAGGGTTTTCGGGATCGCTGCCCTCAACCTCAATAATATCCCATTCAAAGATATCTTCATAGAAAGAACGGATCTCTGCGGCCTGTCCTTTGTTATAGCCCATTATCCATCTGCGTACACGTCCGTCGCCTTTCAGCGGAACAAAATCCTTTGCGACGTGGAAAGAAATATCGAACGGGTCTCTGTTCGGGTCTACTTCGGGGGGATCGACATGTATTCTTCTTTTTTCAATGCTTCCGCACCAGGGTTCTTCCAAAAACTGTGATCTGGGAGCACCGCATCCGGGGCAAGCCGCAGGAACTTCGGTTTCTTCAAACGCAATAGGAAAACCGCACGCAAAGCAGGTATATATCTTTTTCATAATCTCTACTCCTCTCTTTATCAGATGTCGTATTCTGTTTCAAGCTCGTCCCATGTTCTCGAAGAAGGACATTTCCAGAGATAAAGGTGATTTCCCGCAGGGTCTTCGATTACTGCGTGTATCTCCCAGCTCTGTTTGCTGTCGTCGAGGGGTTTTGCAAAGGAGGAGACCTTCTTATCAAGAATAAGCTTTCCGCCGTGGTCTGTCATCTTTTTGATCGTTTCTTCAAGAGGTGCGTCCATTTCGATTTCGGTCCAGGGACCTATCTTTTCAAGATGGCCTTCGTAAGCGGGTCTTGCACAGAGATTCATATGACCGGGAGTAACGCCCTCATAGTCATATTGTGCGGGACCGGTAGCAACAAGAAGTGCGGGGTTCGGGTCGCCTGCCGGAATTCCGCTTGCGGCTTCGGGCATCTCGATCATATCCCAGCCGAAAACATTGATTATGAAATTCTGGAAGCGGCGAAGATCCTTATAACTCGTTACCATAAGTCTTGTTCTGCCGTGAAGGCTCTTTTTGGTGAATTTTTTAGGAGGTCTGTCGACCTTCGGGTAAGTTGTCTTTCCCATATAATTACCTCTCTTCAATTTTTTTTATCATACACCGTTTCAGGCAGTTTTTGCTCTCGAAACGGACATTTCCCTAAAAAAATAACAAATAATATGTATTATATGTAAACTTTAATTGTCAAAATTAAACCTTTTCACGGTTTGCTTGACATTTCCTGTTAAATAGTTTACAATATAGATGCTATAACTCGCAAAAATAACAAAAGCAGGAGTCTTTAACAATGGCAAATCAAACTGAAATCAATTCAAAAATCGAAAAGGCTTTTGAAAGGCTTTTACAGGATACCCGTTTTGAAAAACTTACGGTTACCGCAATCGCAAAAGAAGCGGGCATTTCAAACCAGACCTTTTACAGATACTATACCGACAAGATTGACCTGGCGTTGCAGCTCTCCTTCAAACTCCTGTCGTCTTTCGCTCTTATTTACGGCGACAATTCGACGTGGAAGGAAGTTGCGATATCCATTCTTCATTCCGTTAAAAACCATCCGGTTCTTTTCAAACGCCTTATTGAAGACCCCGACGGTCTTGATATGATAATTAAAAGTATGTTTATGATATCCGATCATTTTACCGGAAAGCCCTCCTCCGCTTACGCCGGCTCGGTATGGGCCGTTGCTCTTAAGGAATGGAGAAAGGAAAACTTCAAAACTCCGGTAGAAGAGGTCTACAACAATATTCGAAATAATCAGCCTGCCGTCGACGTCGTATGCGATGAAGAACTTTGCAATAAATGCCTCGCTGAATTCGAAAATATCAGACTCCGTCATTTTTGCAGTACCGATAAAAACGACGACTGACCCCTCTTTGTATTTTTATTGTACCAAATGTGATTTTTCTCGTCAAGTCACAATTTTGTCACTTTGAAAAACAATAAGTGATAATTTTACATTTTTGTCACACATCGTTACAAAAATGCAAAAATTAACAAAAAACTCACAATATATTTTCAGAAATTCATTATTTACTCAGTTTTTGACCGAAAAAGCAGCCATGCAAAGCAAAATTTACTTTGTATGGCTGCTTCTTTTTACTGTTCAAACGAAACGGCAAGAAAACCGTAAAGCGTCGGTTCCGATTTTGTCAACCGGTTATAACGGTCTGACCCGAAAGAAGTTTTTTCAGGTCGTTTTTTATTTTATCGGTCTTTGTTTTCAGAACGACAAACCGTCCGTCGCCGTCAATGGTCATAAAGACTTTTCGCTCGTCGTCGGTTTTTAAGAATTCCACGGTTTCTTTATGTCCGTCCGCAAAATTATATACAAGTCGGAGTTCCGCATCTTTTTTGCCGGGCATATTTCCGAGCCCGTTATGGCTTATCGCAACGATATTCTGATAAAAGTTCTTGAAATTATCGACATCGACGGGAGAATAGTCGAGAGTTATTTCCGAAACGGCTTTGTTTCCCTCGTCGTCGGTTCCGCATTTAATATCGAAAGTATATATTTTACCGTCGCAGGTATCGACCGTAAGGGACGAAAGGTCGGTAAGATAAGCGATATTCACAAGCCTCTGACAGAACTGATAAGTGTCGGTATTCACAAAATCGAACGCCGATTTTTCAACCGAATAGATTATCGGCAGGTCGTCATAGGTGAAATAAATCTTGTTTTCGCTCGCGTTACCTATCCGATAAACCGTCGTTTTTCTAACCTTACCCTCTTTGTTTGCGGCGTCGTAATAAGGGTTTACTTCGCCGTTATCGAGAGTTACGGACGTGGTGTCGAAATCGGCGACAACCGTAACCACTGCCCCCGTCGAAATGCCGTATGCCGACAGTTTGTCGTCGGTCACTTCGTCTTCGACGATTTCCGCTGTCGGAAGCGACGAAAGCGTTTTGCAGAGAGACGTTACGG
>CAKSPP010000006.1 GCA_934481505.1 uncultured Eubacteriales bacterium | reverse complement strand
GAAATATGGGAACGATAATAAGAAGTGCGGCGGCTTTCGGCTTCGGAGTTATCTATTCCGACGGCTCGGCAAACCCGTTTTCCGCGAAATCGGTAAGAAGTTCGGCAGGAACTTTGCAGAAATGCTATATCGAAAAAGCTGACATTCCGACAAAGGTTTCGGAACTCATTTCGGAAGGGTTTTCGGTCTTTTCGGCGGAGCTTCACAAAGAAGCCGTTACTCCCGACGAAATCGAAAACGGCGGAAAAGTCGCGTTCATTATCGGGAACGAAAGCACGGGGGTTTCGAAAGAGGCGTCGGACGCTGCGGGCAGACGGGTGTTTATCCCGATTTTACCCGACGCGGAAAGCCTTAACGCCGCAGCGGCGGCAACCATTTTAATGTATAAATTCGGCAAATAAAAAAACGGAGGGATCGGAGTGGAAAACAGCACGGTTTACGCACTTTGGCTCGTTTTACGCTTCGGTGCGGCAAGCGACTCGTCGGTAAAAGCACTCCGCACTTTCGGTTCGTTCGAAGAAATATACAAAGCCGAAGAAAAAGATTTCAATAAAGATATTTTCACTTCGCACGAAATTGCGAAATTAAAAAATAAAGATCTTTCGGAAGCCGAAGAGCTTGAAAAATTCTGCAAGGAAAAAGATATCGACATTTACACTTTTTTCTCGTCGAACTATCCGCCGCTTTTACGCGACACCGAAAATCCGCCCGTTCTGCTTTTCGGAAAAGGCAAAATGCCCGACTTTTCAAAGTTGCCGTCGCTGACGGTCGTCGGAAGTCGGAAATGCTCGCTTGCATACGGAAAGATTGCCTCGAAAATCTGTTATGACCTTTCCTTTGCCGACTTTATAACCGTAACGGGCGTTGCCGCGGGAGCCGACACTTTCGCAAAGAAAGGTGCGTTGCTCGCAGGCGGAAAAACCGTGACGGTTCTTCCCTGCGGAATTGAAACGGTATATTCCGAAACCGACAGAGAGGCTCGCCGCCTTTCCCTTGAAAACGGGATAATCCTTTCGGAATATCTTCCGCACGAAAAGGCTCTCCGTCATCATTTCATAAAACGGAACAGAATTCTTGCGGCAATTTCCGACGCGACGCTTGTTATCTGTGCCGAAGAAAAAAGCGGAACCATGATAACCGTCAGTCACGCAAGAAAAATGGCAAAACCCGTTTTCGCCCTGCCCGGTTCTCTTTCGGATACCGCCTCGAAGGGTACGAACGACCTTATAAAAGCGGGGGCAATACTCTGTCGGAGCAGTCTTGATATTTTCGATGAATACTCCGCGATTTTCAAAGGCAAACTACCCGACAGGGACGAATTTATAACAAAGCTCAAAGAAAAAAAGCACGCCCCGCCCGCACCCGTGCAAAAAAAGCCCGTTCAAAAACAGAAACCGAAGCCGAAAATAAAAAAAGAGGCAGCGGTAAAAAAGCTTTTCGACCCGGTGCTTGAAGGCACGCAAAAGGAAATTTACACCCTGCTTAAAAGCGACGCTCTTTCCGCCGACGCAATCTGTTCAAAGCTTTCGCTTCCGTTTTCGGAAGTCATAACCGAGCTGCAAACGATGCAGTTTGACGGAACCGTCGAAGAAGTCCCCGGAGGACTCTGGCATTTGATTCGCTGAAAAAAACCTTTATATACAGGAGAAAAATATGGCAACAACCAAGAAAACGACCGCCGCCAAGAAGACGGCAACCGCGAAAACGCCCGCAACCAAAAGAAAGGTCGGACGTCCCCCTGCAAAAAAAGCGGAAAAGATTGAAAACCTGCTCATAGTCGAGTCTCCGTCAAAGGCAAAAACCATAAAGAAATATCTTGACGGGAATTTCGAAGTAATGAGCTCGAAAGGTCATATCAGAGACTTGCCCGCTTCCCGTCTCGGCGTTGATGTTGAACACGGCTTCGAACCGGAATATATCGTTTCCCGCAAGGACGGAAAACCAGCTCTGATAAAAGAGCTTGTCGCAGCGGCAAAGCAGAGCGACAAAATTTATCTCGCAACCGACCCTGACCGCGAGGGAGAAGCCATAGCCTGGCATCTTGCAAAGGTTCTCGGAATAGATGAAAATTCCGAAACGAGAGTTACTTTTAACGAAATCACGAAAAACGCCGTCAAAAACGGAGTCGCTCACCCCCGAAAAATCGACAGCGACCTTTTCTACGCACAGCAGACACGCCGCGTGCTTGACCGAATAGTCGGTTACAAACTGTCGCCGCTTCTCTGGAAAAAAGTCAAGAAAGGACTTTCCGCAGGAAGAGTTCAGTCGGTCGTCACCCGTCTTGTCGTTGACCGCGAAAACGAGATAAAGGCGTTCAAATCGGAAGAATATTGGAATATCGACGCGATTTTCGCAAACGGACAGAAGAGATATTCGGCAAGATTTCACGGAACGGATAAAAAGAAAATAGTTCCGTCAAGCGAAGACGAAGTAAAGAAGATAGTTGCAGAACTCGACGGAAAAGACTATATCGTTTCTTCCGTCAAAAAACAGGAAAAAACGCGTTCTCCGAGACCGCCGTTCACGACCTCCTCAATGCAGCAGGACGCTTCGGCAAGGCTCAACATGAGACCTGCGACGACAATGAGGGTCGCACAGGCACTTTACGAGGGCGTTGAAATAAAGGGAATGGGCCTTGTCGGTCTTATAACCTACATGAGAACCGACTCTTTGAGAATTTCCGCGGAAGCTTCCGCCGCAGCGGAAACCTTTATAAAATCGGAATACGGAAACGAATACGCACCCGAAAAACCCGTATTTTACAAGACAAAAGCGGGAGCTCAGGACGCTCACGAGGCTATCCGCCCGACGGATGTCTTCCTGACTCCCGAAAGAATAAAAGACAGTCTCACCTCGGAGCAGTACAGACTTTATAAGCTCATTTGGTCACGCTTTACCGCAAGCCGTATGTCGCCTGCCGTTTACGACGTTCAGACAGCGGACATTACCGCAGGCAAATATCTGTTCAAAGGCAGCGACTCGGTCGTCCGCTTCAAGGGCTTTACCTGTCTTTACGACGACGGCGACGCCGAAGAAAAGGGCGGAAAATATCCCGACTTAAACGAGGGCGACAAGCTGAACTTCAAACAGCTCAAAACCGAGCAGAAATTCACCCAGCCGCCGTCAAGATATACCGAGGCTTCCCTTATCCGGGCAATGGAAGAAAACGGAATAGGAAGACCTTCGACCTACGCCCCGACCGTAAGCACGATTCAGGAACGCCGCTATGTCGAAAAAGAGGGAAAATCGCTCGTTCCGACAGAACTCGGCTATATAACGACCGATATCATGGTCAAAAACTTCAATGATATCGTCGATGTTTCCTTTACCGCCGATATGGAAAAGAAACTCGACGCCATTGAAGAGGGAAAAGACACTTTCCTTAACGTAATGACCGAATTTTACGCTCCCTTTATGGCAGAACTTTCCGCCGCCGAGAAAAATCTCGAAAAGGTAAAATTGCAGGCGGAAACCGAAGAAAGCGACGAAATCTGCGAAAAATGCGGCAGCAAAATGGTCTATAAAGTCAGCCGCTACGGAAAATTCCTTGCCTGCTCGAACTATCCTGCTTGCAAGAACACAAAGTCGATAAATGTCGAAGCTGACGGCAGCTGCCCGAAGTGCGGCAAAAAGCTGCTTGTGAGAAAAACGAAAAAAGGAAAGACCTATTTCAGCTGCGAAGACTATAAGGGCTGCGGCTTTATGACATGGGACACTCCGACAAAAAAGACCTGTCCGAACTGCGGTTCGACCCTTTTTAAGCACGCGGGAAATCTCGTCTGCGAAAAAGAGGGCTGCGACTACGAAGAGGCAATAAAGAAAAATGCTGCAAAATAAAGAAATAAACGTTATAGGTGCGGGGCTTGCGGGCTGCGAAGCTGCGTGGCAGGCGGCAAATTCGGGGGCGAAAGTAACCCTTTACGAAATGAAACCCGAAAAAAAGACTCCCGCCCACAAAACCGACGGTTTTGCCGAGCTTGTATGTTCGAATTCGCTGCGTGCCGAGGGTCTTAAAAACGCGATAGGTCTCTTAAAAGAGGAAATGCGGCTGCTCGGTTCGGTAATTATGGAATGTGCCGACAAAACCCGAGTTCCTGCGGGAGGGGCTTTGGCGGTCGACCGCGAAGCGTTTTCCTCGCTCGTCACCGAAAAAATACGCTCGCACCCGAATATCACGGTCGTGTCAAAAGAAACAG
This sequence comes from uncultured Eubacteriales bacterium, assembly GCA_934481505.1. Classification (GTDB taxonomy): domain Bacteria; phylum Bacillota; class Clostridia; order Oscillospirales; family UBA644; genus Geddesella. The sequence goes on along the minus strand of CAKSPP010000006.1, from coordinate 14,852 downwards.
ACACCCTTACCTTTGACCGTCCGACAGTTATTGCGACAGGGCCCTTGACTTCCGACCTGCTCGCCGAAAAAATAAAAGAATTCTTCGGAATGGATTCCCTTTACTTTTTCGACGCCGCAGCTCCGATAGTCACCGCCGAAAGCGTTGACATGGAAAAGGCTTTTTTCGCGTCGCGTTACGGCAAAGGCACGGCGGACTATATAAACTGCCCGATGACAAAAGAGGAATACGACCGATTTTACACCGAGCTTATAAACGCCGAAACCGCCGAGCTGCACGGCTTTGAAAACGACAATGTTTTCGAGGGGTGTATGCCGGTCGAGGTTATGGCGAAACGCGGCAGAGACACTCTGCTTTTCGGGCCGTTAAAGCCGGTAGGTCTTGAAAACCCCGAAACGGGGGAAAGATACGAAGCAGTAGTACAGCTGCGAAAAGACAACTCCGCGTCGTCGCTTTATAATATCGTCGGATTTCAGACCCACCTCAAATTCGGAGAGCAGAAAAGAGTTTTTTCGCTTATTCCGGGGCTTGAAAACGCGGAATTTGTCAGATTCGGCGTAATGCACCGCAACACCTTTATAAATTCGCCGAAATGCCTTTCGGAAACCTACGAAACGAGAAAGCAAAAAGGGCTTTTCTTCGCGGGACAGATGACGGGCGTCGAGGGATATCTCGAATCGGCGGCGTCGGGACTTGTCGCGGGACTTAACGCTGTGTCTTCCGAACCGATAATTTTCGGAGGCAAAACGGCAATAGGCTCGCTCGCGAAATACATAAGCGACAAAAATATCGAAAAATTCCAGCCGATGAATGTTAATTTCGGGCTTTTTGACCCGCTTGAAACAAGGACGAAGAAAAAAGAGAAAAAGGAAGCACTCTCGCAGAGAGCTCTTTCAATAATAAGAGATATTGCAGAAAAGAGGGAAAATAATGAAGATAATCGTTGACGCGATGAGCGGAGATTTTGCCCCGCTTGAAATTGTCAAGGGCAGTGCGGAAGCGGTAAAGGAACTCGGCGTCGATATTTTGCTTGTCGGCGACGAAAACAAGATTAAAGAAGTTATCAAAAACGAAAACCTTTCGGAAGAACACCTTGAAATTCACCATTGTGAAAAAGTTATAACGATGGAAGACGACCCGACGAGCATTGTAAGGGCAAACAGAGATTCTTCGATGGGAAGTGCTCTTACTCTCTTGAAAGAGGGAAAAGGCGACGCCGTTGTTTCTGCTGGAAACACAGGTGCTTTGCTTGCGGGCGGCACGCTTATAGTAAAGAGAATTCCGGGAGTAACCCGTGCGGCTCTTGCCCCGATTTTCCCGACAAACGGCGGAAAAACCATGATAGTCGACGCGGGAGCGAACACCGAATGCCGTCCCGAGATGCTTGAACAGTTCGCGGTTATGGGTTCGGCTTATATGGAAAACGCAGAGGGTATCAAAAACCCGAGAGTCGGGCTTGCGAACAACGGAACCGAAGAAACAAAGGGAACAGAAACGGTCGTTGCCGCACATTCGCTGCTTAAAGAAAGAAAAGACATCAACTTTATCGGAAATGTCGAGGGCAGAGGACTTATGCTCGGCGAATGTGATGTTTTCGTTGCGGACGGATTTGCGGGCAACCTTATCTTGAAAGGCTGCGAGGGGTTCGGCGTTCTCATTATGAAAATGCTCAAAGACCTCTTCACAAGCGGTTTTCTTTCCAAAATCGCGGCTCTTCTCGTTATGAAAAACATCAAAAAATTGAAGAAGAGCCTTGACTATAAGGAAGTCGGCGGAGCGGTTCTGCTGGGACTTCAAAAACCGGTAATCAAAGCACACGGAAACTCCGACGCAAGAGGTTTCAAGAGTGCCGTAAGGCAGGCGGTAAACTTCGCAAAAGGAGACGCGATTTCAGTAATCGAAAAGGCATTGTCAAAGGAAGAGGAGAGCAAATAACACCATGGTATTCGAAAGATTTTGTGATTTTATAGCTGATATTTTTCAGGTCGAAAAGGACACCCTTACAAAAAAGACTTCCTTTTCGGAGGATCTTGAAGCGGAAGAGGAGGACCTGCAGGAACTGCTGATGATAATCGAGGAAGAGTTCGACATAACCCTTTCAATGGAGGAAATTTCCGAAATCGACACGATAGGCGAACTTTCCGACCTTATCGAAGGTCAGCTTTTCGGCGAATAAAAAAATGGAAAATCTTTATACGGCTGCCGGACTTGACCGGCTCGAAAACAAAATAGGATATATTTTTAAGGACAAAAAACTTCTGGTGAACGCACTTCTCCATTCAAGCTACGTCCACGAACATCCGCACCTCGGAATAGGGAACAACGAACGCCTCGAATTTTTAGGAGACGCGGTGCTTTCCCTTTCCTGTGCCGAACATCTTTTCAAAACGGTAAACGAGGACGAGGGACACCTGACGCGTTTCAGGGCGAAATTCGTCTGCGAAGAGGCTCTTTACGGCTACGCGAAGAAAATCGACCTCGGCCATTTCATCTTTTTCGGAAAAGGCGAAAAGGACGCGGGAATGGACAGGCCCTCGACTTTGTCGGACGCTTTTGAAGCTCTTCTCGGAGCGATGTTTCTCGATTCCGATTTCGGAACCGTCAAAAAATTCATTCTCGGCTTTTTCGACAAAAACGAAGTCGACAAGACCGTTACAAAAGACTATAAAACCAAGTTGCAGGAAGTCATTCAGAAAAACAAGGGCGAAAAGCTTTCCTATGAAATAGTTTCGGAAAGCGGTCCCGACCACGACAAAAACTTCGTCTGTAAAGTGTTTCTCAACACAAACTGCATAGGCGAGGGGGAGGGCTCTTCGAAAAAACACGCCGAACAGATGGCGGCGAAAAAAGCCCTCGCTCTGATGGGCTTATAAAATGGAAAAACACGCGACGATCCCCGTTTTCGTGCCGCATCTTGCCTGTCCGAACCAATGTATTTTCTGCAATCAGAAAAAAATTTCGGGAGCAAAAACCCCTCCCGAAAACATAACCCCGTTTCTTAAAGACGCAATCGAAAATCTCGGCGAAAAATTTTCTTCGGTCGATATAGCCTTTTTCGGCGGCACTTTCACCGCAATCGAAGAGGACAGGATGATTTCTTACCTCGAACAGGCAAACTTTTTTCTCAAAAATTCGCCGCGGATAACGGGAATAAGGCTTTCGACCCGTCCCGACGCGATTTCGGAACATATCCTCGATATTCTGGAAAAATACGGCGTTACCGCAATCGAACTCGGCTGTCAGTCGTTTGACGACGGCGTTCTTGAACAATCGAGAAGAGGACACACCGCAAAAGATACTTTTAACGCGGTTGAAATGATAAAAAGGCGGAATTTCGAGCTTATTTTGCAGCTTATGCCGGGGCTTTACGGCGACACCGACGAAACGATTAAAAAAACTTTCGAAACCGCACTTTCTCTTAACCCCGACGGGGTTCGGATCTACCCCTGCGTCGTAATTTCCGAAACGCCCCTCGAAGAACTTTTTTATGAGGGCAAGTTCGTCCCTCTCACCGTCGACAAAGCGGTTGAAATCTGTGCGGAATATGTTCCGAAGTTCGAAGAAAAGGGCATAAAAATCATAAAAACGGGACTTCACTCCTCCGACCTTTCCCAAAACGGCGGAGTTATCGCGGGCCCCTACCACCCGTCGTTCGGAGAACTCGTAAGCCAAAAAATTTATCTCAAAAAACTGCTTTCGACGGTTTCGGGAAATAACGGCGGAACGATTTTTGTTCCAACGGGAGACATTTCGAAAGCCGTCGGCAACAAAAAAGCAAATCTCGTTTTTCTCGAACGGAAAACGGGAAGAAAATTCAAAGTAAAGGAAGACAGCTCCCTCAAAAAGGGCGAAATAAGAATAGGAGACTAAAAATGACTGCATGGTTCTTGCTCGGCATATTTTTCTCGGTAATTTCCTATCGGTTCCAGTTTACGCAATCGGTATCGGCGGATATCCTGCCGGCGTTCGTCGGACTTCTTATCCTCTGGTATGTCGGCAATAAGCTCGAAAAACGCGGCGGCTGGTTTAAGGAAGCGTCGGTCTCGGCGTCGGTTCTTGCGTTTATCAATTTTGTCGGCTACGCCTCGGAATTCAAAAATCTTCTGCCGAAAGCAACGACCTTTGCGGACAGCGACATTTTCCGTTTTATCTTCACCGGTGTAAATTATGTTTATGAAAACGGGGCTCTTGTCTTTTCGGGGCTTACTTTTGTCGTTCTCCAATTTTTCTGCCGAGCTCTCGGAAGCGTTGCGGAAGAAAATAAAAAACACACTTCGGCGATTATCTTTTATGTTTTCACATGGGTCTTTCTCGCCCTCGCCGTTTTCTATGCCGTCGCGGCTTTCGTTTCGCTGCCGTTCGGCGTTTGGATGATAGGCTATCCGATAACCGCCGTTTTTGCAATATTCGCGGCTGTATTTATGAAGAAAAACGAACTCGACTGACGGAGGAAATATGAAACATACAAGAACGGACAAGACAAACTATTATCTCGATATCGCCCAGGCGGTCTGCGAAAGAGGGACGTGCCTGCGTCGCCTGTTCGGGGCTGTCATCGTGAAAAACGACACGATTATAAGCACGGGATATGCGGGAGCTCCGAGAGGGAGAAAAAACTGCTGCGATATCGGTTCCTGTCTTCGCCAGACATATAACATTCCCGCAGGCGAGAGATATGAGCTTTGCCGTTCGGTTCACGCCGAGGCAAACGCGATAATCGCGGCGTCAAGAGAAGAAATGCTCGGTTCGACCTTATATCTTGTCGGAATTTCCTATGAAACGCACGAGCTTATTTCGGGAACGACCTGCTGCTCGATGTGCAAAAGACTTGTTATAAATGCGGGAATTTCGACAGTCGTCGTAAGAGACACCCCGACCGAATACAGAGTTATCGACGTTCAGAAAGAATGGGTCGAAAACGATAAACCCGAAGAACTGACAAACGGATATTAAGGAGACGCTATGGATTACAGAAGATTTTCAAAACACGGACTTACCGTCGAAGTCGACGAAGAAACCGCGGCAATTTCCGAAATTTATAATTTTCTCGGCGGCTCGACTTTTCCCGAACCGGGTCTTTGCGGACTTTGCGTTCTTTCGGACGAAAGCGGATATTACTGCGGCGAAAACTTCACCGTCTCTTCGTTTAACGAAACCGAAAACGGCATCGAAGTTTCGTTCGACACTCCTTATACACGCTACACCGCGGCGTTTTCTTACGAAGACGGAGTTTGGAAAAGAGCGGACAGAATTAAGAATTTAAGAAATAAAGAAAGCAGAATTTTTTCCTGCCTTTCGCGTTTTGTAATTTCGGGCGGAAACTTTGATACCGTCATGCAGGAGGGCGGCTGGTGCGGCGAAAACGAGACCCAGGTCCGTCCTGTAAGCGGAAACTTCACCCTTTCGAATAACGGGATACGCACGACCCAGGACGCACAGCCCTTTATCTGTCTTAAAGAAAAAAATCAGGGCTACGGTCTTTCGTTTCACATTTTGCCCGTCGGACAGTGGAAAATAAGAGGTCTTCGCCGTTTTTCGGGACAGAAAGAACTTTTGCTTCTCGATATGGGGCTTTGCGACGACGGACTCAACATGTCCCTTGCCGCAGGCGAAGAAATTTCGCTTCCCGAAATAATTTTTTACAGAGCCGACCCGTCGGACTGCGGTCAGGAAAAAATCCACAAATATATCCTCGGCAAAAAGACCGACGCGAAAAGAATGCCGCTTTTATATAACACATGGTTTCTCGATTTCGAAAATCTCGACGCCGAAAAACTTAAAAAACAGGTTGACGCCGCGGCAAAACTCGGACTTGAATATTTCGTTGTAGACTCCGGCTGGTTCGGCGACAAAACCGAAGGCTGGTATAATCAGTGCGGAAACTGGTTTGAAAACGAAAAGACGAATTTCAAAGGCAAAATGAAAGATTTTGCAGATTATGTACGCTCGAAAGGGCTTAAATTCGGGCTTTGGTTCGAACCCGAAAGAGTTACGAAGTCGTCGAAATTCTATACCGAGTCACCCGAACTTTTCCTTTCGCTCGACGGCTCGAACGCCCTTTACGATTTCTCGAAAAAAGCGGCTTGCGACAAACTTTTCGACATTATAAAAGAAAATGTGGAAAAATACGGCGTGGAATTCATAAAATTCGACTATAACGCGGCTCTCGCCTACGACCCGACAGGCTCGTCGTTTTACAGATACTATACCGGCTGGTATTCTTTGATGGACAAGTTCAGAAAAGAATTGCCGCAGGTATTTTTCGAATGTTGTTCGAGCGGAGGACTTCGCACCGACATTTCGTCCCTTTTGCATTATGACAGCGTTTTCACTTCCGACATCGAACATCCGTTCCTCAACGCAAGAATTATCGACGGAGCTTTTGAGAGAATTCCGCCGCGATTTATGACGAAATGGCTTGCACTCTGCGAGGTTTCGGGCGTTGCGAGAAGATATTACAAAAACGAAAAAACGGACGTCCGCCTGCTTTCCGCGACCGACGGAGCGTGGGATACGACCGTCGAGCTGCCCGTCGAATACCTTGAAGCGTTTTCGATAATGTCGGGGCTCGGATTTACCGCGGATATCGCATCTTTCTCGGAAGAAACAATCGAAAAACTCAAAAAAATGATAGATTTCTGGAAAGAGACACGTCCCTTTGTCGAAAAGGCGACGCTTTCGTCTCTATCTCCGAAGAGACCTCATTTTGACCGCAAGAGCGATATAGTATGGCAGCTTGAAAACAGCGGCGAAATTTTAATTTCCGCCCTGCATATGGAAAACGGCTGTCACGGGCTTAAAGTCGTCCCGAAAAATATCGACGAAAACGCGGAATATCGCGTCGATTATGTCGGGGCGTTCCGCACCAACGGCTTTGATAAAGGATATAATATAAGTGGAAAAGAGCTTTCGGAAAACGGAATTCTTTTCGCATTTCCCGACAGCCTTACCGGTAGACTTGCGAAGATAACAAAGTTATAATTCGCTTAAAGCGGCGTTATACGCGTCGAGAACTTTCTCTTCTATCTCACGGCGAAGTTCGCGGGTGACGGGGTGGGCGACATCGGAAAACCTGCCGTCCGAATTGCGTTTGCTCGGCATTGCGACAAACACTTTTTCAAGCCCCTTTATAACTTTTACATCGTGAACGACAAACGAATTGTCAAACGTCACGGAAACGACTGCAAGAAGCTTATCCTTATCGTAAAGTTTTCTTACATTGATATCGGTGATAATCATATTTTTTCTCCTTTTCGGGTGATAATACGATTATTCTTCGGTTTTTCCGATTTTATACATTACGGCGTGCCGCAGCCTTATGCGGTGGGAGACAAATTATGGATTTTGATATTTCCGGTGCAAAAAAAATATATTTTATCGGGGTCGGCGGCTCTTCTATGTCGAGCCTTGCCGAAATAATGAAAAACAGAGGGTATGACGTTTCGGGGTCGGATATGCAGGAAAGCCACTATATTGAACCTCTCGAAAAAGCGGGCGTCAGATGTCATATCGGGCAGAAAAAAGAGAATATCTACGAAGAAAACCCCGATATCATAATAAAAACCGACGCCATTGCCGACACAAACCCCGAAATTATCGCGGCAGCGGAAAAGAATATCCCCGTTTTCAGAAGAGCCGTTCTTCTGGGACACATTCTCGACGGCTACAAAACGACGATAGGCGTTGCCGGAACTCACGGCAAAACCACGACTTCTTCGATGATAACCTCCATTATGGAAGAGGGGGTCGAAAACCCGTCGGCGATTATCGGCGGTCATATGAAGAGATCCGATTCGAGCTTTCTTGCGGGCGGCGACGAAGTCTGCGTTTTCGAAAGCTGCGAATATAAGGAATCGTATCTGCATTTCCGCCCGACAATTTCGGTTATTACGAATATTGCGGAAGATCATATGGAGTATTTCAAAACGCTTGACAATCTCCTTCATTCTTTCAGAAAATATCTCGATAACACCCGTCCCGGCGGCACGGTTATTCTTAACGCAGAAAACGAAAATTCGCAGAATATGCTTGCCATAAGAAAATATGACGGCAAAGTTTTGACTTTCGGCTTTGATAAAGGAGACTTTCACACCGAAAACCTTTCCTGCGACTGCGGACTTTATTCTTTCGATGTTGTCTACGGCGAAAACAGAACTCATATTTCGCTTTCGATTCCCGGAAAACACAACGTCGTCAACGCAACGGCTGCATTTGCGGCGGCTTATACCTACGGAATTCCTGCGGAAAAAATCGCTGCCGGGCTTAAAAAATTCACGGGGGTCGGCAGACGCTTCGAATATTACTGCAAGGTAAACGGGGCTGTCATCGCCGACGACTACGCCCACCACCCCGACGCCTATAAAGTCACTCTCGACACCGCAAGAAGCCTCGGTTTCAAGAGAGTTATCGCAATTCATCAGCCGCACACGTTTTCAAGAACGAAAATGCTTATGAAAGAGTTCGTCGAAGTCCTTTCGCAGTTTGATCATGTTATAGTAACGCCTATCTACGCCGCAAGGGAAACAAACGACAACTACCATATCTACGCCGAAGACGTCGTCAAAAACCTGACGAACGCCGAATATATCCCCGATTACACGTCCGTTGCCCACAGGGTAAAGGAAATGGCTCAACCCGGCGATATATTCATAACCCTTTCCTGCGGAGATATCTACCGCTGTGCCGAAGAGATAACCCGTCTTTACGGCGAAGAAAAATTCCTTAATTTCTAAAAAAAGCACCCATGGTTTGGCTGAGGACTAATAGGGAAGTATTGGTTTCTCACAGTAAAATTCCCCGTATCTTTGTCCTCAGCCTTCACCTTGGGTGTAATTGTTATCACGATATGTGATATTTGGGAGAAAATATGAAACGCTTTCTTTTATTTATCCTTACCGCGGCAATGCTGTTTTCTATTTCTGCCTGCGGAAAAATAAAGAACGCCGAATTTTCCGATAAAAAAGAAGAGGAACAAACGGTAAAAGCTTCGCCCGACGAACCGATGACGGGGCTTCAATTATGGAGCTTCGAAATCGGCGAAGACGGCGATATTTCCGCATTTCTCGAACCTTATAAAGAGTCGGGGCTCGGATATGTCGATTTCGGAATTCTCTGGTCGGCTTTCGAAGTCGAAAAAGGAAAATATAACTGGACGTTTGTCGACAGTATTGTCGATCAGATAGTAAACGCAGGCTTTTCGGTCGGAGCAACCCTTGTCCTGTGGACGAACGGACTTTCCTTTAAGGACGACCTTGAACTGCAAAAAACAGCCGACGGCGAAATTTATACATACGACGATTCGCGAAAGGATTTTCCGTCCCTTGCAAGCAAAGAAAACCTTGAAACGATATATGATACCATTTCGGCGTTCGCCGTGCATTTCAGCGAAAAATACGGCGACAAAACGGTTCTTTTCAGGGTTGTGACTTCTCCTTTCGGCGATTCGGGATACTCCGCGGCGGCAGATGTCGACTATTCGGAAAGTGCGGTTTCGGCATTTGTTTCGTACCTTTCGGAAAAATATAAAACGACCGACGCCTTTGCGGAAAATTATCCGTTTTCGGTTTCGTCTTTTGAAGACTTAAAAAACGAAGAAGTAAAAAAACTGACAGCGACCTGTCTTTACGATTGGAAAACTTTTAAGCAGAAAACGCTTTCCGATTTTTATAAAGAGGCGGTCAAAATATTCAAAAAAGCAAACCCGACTTGTCCGTCGGAACTGATATTCGGGGGAGTCGAAGATACGAAAACCGCCATATATCGTGGGTTTTACGACCCTTACACCGTTTCGGAAAATGTCGGGGCGGATATTTACTCAACGACTTGGGAAAGCGATATCCCCCTTGACTTTTTCGTTTCTTATCTTTCGGATACGACCGACGGCAAGATAGGGTTTACCGTATATGAAGAGGACCTTACCGAAGAAAACAGAAAAACCTTTGCGGAAGAAACCGCAAAAATCTCAAATATCTCCCGTATCTGCTTTGATTTTTCGGAGGCGACCGCAGAAAACCTTTCTCTTATAAAAACCGTTTCGGAAAACCTGAAAGCCGAAAAAACGGACAGCCGAGAAAAGAACAGCGGAGCGATTTTTGTAAATACCGCCGATATGATTTTAAGAAACCCGGCAAAAAACCTTTATCTGTCGTTAAAGGAACAGTATGAAACGGTGACAGCGGACGGCAAGGCGGCGACATTTGTAACAGACACGAAGCTCGGAGAACTCACAGCGGAAAGCGGAATTACGGCATTCCGAATCGGCGTTTCGGGCAAAAACTGCTATTTCACCGCAGACGCGGCAGAGCTGCTCAAAGAAAAAGGGCTTCCGATATATTGTGCGGAAAGCGGCAGCTTTGATATCAGAGCGGAGAACGGCTCGTCCTTCGACGAAGAAACCGCCGCCGCGTTGAAAGCTCTTTTCAAAAATTAACACGCAAATGTTTCACGTGAAACAATCTTATGTTTCAGAAGATAAATGTTTCATGTGAAATATCGGAGAATTCAAATATAAAAATGTTTCATGTGAAACATTTCGAACGCAATCACAGCCGAGGTAAAACCTCGGCTTTTGTTTTGGCAGACATAGAGGCTCGGACAACAAGGTTGCACGGCGGCATGGGGCAGAGGAGTTGAAAAGTTCGAGCGGAGGGCTGTGCGGACAAGGTTCGGAGGGTTGCAGAATTGTGAAGTGCGGGAGGAGAGCCGTGCGGGCGGCGTTTGCAACGGCGAAAAGAATATTCCGAAATAATAAAGTTACGGCAAAAAAGTCGTTTCAGCAGAGAACGCCCGAGATATCGTAAGTTTATGTATCTTCCTTTTCAACCGACTCGAAGCCCTCTTCGGTGCAGATTTTCTCGCAGATAAGGGCGGTTTCGGGGGAGATATCCCGACAGCAGACCATCACGGGAAATTCGTAAGAGAATTCCGAGGCTCGGCGGAGAAGCTTTTCGGCGTAATTTTCATTGTCGGAATCGATAAAAACGGTAAGCCAAAGTCCGTCCTCTTTATCGCGGCATAAAGCACGCCGCAGCTCGAAAACAAATTCAAAAACGCCCAAAACAAAGAAAAAAGAGGCGATTATATGCCAGAAAATCAACATTGCAAATACCTGCTTTCGCAAAATTACAGCCGAAGAGACTGTCGGCGGACAATTTAAGTTTCCGTCGGCGGAATACGGCTTTTATCTCAACGGTCTACTATATAATATGTATAAGAAAATTTTTTGTCACGAAACGGATTTTCGGGCGAAAGCCCCTTGATTTTCTCGGTGTTTATTGGTATACTGTATATAATAATCGCAGAAATCCGAAAAGAGGAAAATTATGACAAAAATCATTGCCGTCGCCAACCAGAAAGGGGGCGTCGGGAAAACGACGACAGCCGTAAACCTTGCGTCATGTTTGGGTGCAAAGCGGAAAAAAGTTCTGCTCGTAGACCTCGACCCGCAGGGAAACGCGACAAGCGGCTGCGGCGTAAATAAAAAAAATGCCGAAATTTCAAGCTATTCGGTGCTTATAAACGGCATTGACGAAAAAACGCCCTATCTCAAAACCGAATTCGACAACCTCTTTCTTATCCCGTCGACAATCGACCTTGCCGGTGCGGAAATTGAGCTTGTTTCATTGGAAAACCGTGAAAACTGCCTGAAAAACGCACTTTCAAAGCTTACGGAATTCGACTATATCATTATCGACTGTCCGCCGTCGCTCGGACTTTTAACATTAAACGCCTTTAACGCGGCGTCTTCGATTTTAATTCCGATACAGTGCGAATTTTACGCTCTCGAAGGGCTCTCACAGCTGCTGAACACCATAAAAAAGGTCAAAACGCTTTATAATCCGTCGCTCGATATCGAGGGAGTTCTGATAACGATGTTCGACAGCCGCCTTAATCTTTCGGTTCAGGTCATGAACGAAGTCAAAAGGCACTTCGCCGGAAAGATGTTCAAGACGACAATTCCGCGAAATGTCAGGATTTCCGAGGCTCCGTCGCACGGAATGCCGATAAATTACTACGACAGAACGGCGAAAGGTTCCGACGCATATATGGACCTTGCCGCCGAAGTTATAAAGAACAATAAAAAATAAGGAGAGGCAAAATGAAAAAATCATCCGCTCTCGGAATGGGTCTCGACGCTCTGTTTGAAAAAAACGACGTTTTTGACGATATTTCCGAAAAAAAGGCGACAGAAAAAATAAAGCTTCTCGACATAGAACCGAATAAGGAACAGCCGAGAAAGGCTTTCAACAAAGAAAGTCTCGAAGAACTCGCGGCGTCGATAAAAGAACACGGACTTTTGCAGCCGATTCTCGTAACCGAGATAAAAGACGGAAAATACCGCATAATTTCGGGCGAAAGGCGTTGGAGAGCGTCAAGAATTGCAGGGCTTACCGAAGTCCCCGTAATCGTCAAAGACCTTTCAAAACAGGAGATAATGGAAATCGCCCTTATCGAAAACCTGCAAAGGGAAGACCTCAACACCGTCGAAGAGGCGAAAGGCTACGAAACCTTAATGAAAGAGTTCGGACTTACCCAGGAAGCCGTCGCAAAGAGAGTAGGGAAGTCAAGACCCGTCATAGCGAACGCATTGAGAATTCTTTCTCTTCCCGAATACGTCCTCGAACTTCTTGAAAAAGAGGAGATAAACGCGGGACAGGCACGAAGTCTTATCCCGATAAAGGAAAAGCTTTCCGACGAAGAGTTTAAGAAATTCGTCGATACTGTAAAGGCTAAAAACTTGACAGTTCGCGACATAGAAGCATATGCGAAAAAGCTGTCAACCAAGCCGAAAATCGAAGTAAAAGACAATCCTGCCGACATATATTTAAGGGAAATTGAAAAGGATATATCGGATCTTTGGGGCAGAAAAATAAAGATTTCGGGCGTCGGCAAAAAGGGAAAAATCGAAATAGAATATTACGACGAGGACGATTTTGAAGCCCTCATTGAAAAAATGAAAGACTGAGGAGAAAAAAATGTTAGACATTAAATTTTTAAGAGAAAATCCCGACAAAGTAAAGGAAAACATAAAAAAGAAGTTTCAGGATCAGAAGCTCGCAATGGTCGACGAAGTAATCGCTCTTGACGAAGAAAACAGAGCGGCAAAAAGCGAAGTCGAAACCCTCCGTGCAAAAAGAAACAAGGCGTCCAAGCTTATCGGCAGCCTTATGGCACAGGGGAAAAAAGAAGAAGCAGCCGCCGCAAAGGAAGAAATTGCAAAAGAGGGAGACAAAATTGACGAACTCACCGCAAAAGTAAACGAGCTTGAAGAAAAAATCAAGAAAATCATGATGGTTATTCCCCAGATGATAGATCCGTCGGTCCCCATAGGTAAAGACGACAGCGAAAATGTCGAAATTCAGAGATACGGAGAACCCGTAGTTCCCGATTTCGAAATTCCCTATCATACCGAAATCATGGAAACTTTTGACGGAATCGACCTTGACGCCGCACGCAGAGTTGCCGGAAACGGTTTTTACTATCTCATGGGCGATATTGCACGCCTTCATTCCGCGGTTATTGCTTACGCAAGAGACTTTATGATAAACAGAGGCTTTACCTACTGCGTTCCGCCGTTTATGATCCGTTCGGATGTCGTAACGGGCGTTATGTCCTTTGCGGAAATGGAATCGATGATGTATAAGATAGAGGGCGAAGACCTTTACCTTATCGGAACTTCCGAACACTCGATGATAGGTAAGTTTATCGACACCATTCTTCCCGAAAACAAGCTTCCGCAGACCCTTACTTCCTATTCTCCCTGTTTCAGAAAAGAAAAAGGTGCACACGGAATCGAAGAACGCGGCGTTTACAGAATTCACCAGTTCGAAAAACAGGAAATGATAGTTATCTGCAAGCCCGAAGAAAGCCCGATGTGGTTCGACAAACTCTGGCAGAACACCGTTGACCTCTTCCGCTCGCTCGATATTCCGGTAAGAACCCTTGAATGTTGCTCCGGAGACCTCGCCGACCTTAAAGTCAAATCGCTCGACGTCGAAGCATGGTCGCCGAGACAGAAGAAATATTTCGAAGTCGGTTCCTGCTCCAACCTCGGTGACGCACAGGCAAGACGACTCAAAATCAGAGTTGCCGACGAAAACGGAAACAAGTATCTTGCACACACCCTCAACAACACTGTTGTCGCTCCTCCGAGAATGCTTATCGCGTTCCTCGAAAACAACTTGCAGGCAGACGGAACGGTTCTCATTCCGAAAGCTCTTCAACCCTACATGGGCGGCATGACCAAAATCGAGAAAAAGGTAAAATAACAAGAGAAAATCGTCCCCTTGTGAAAATTCGCAAGGGGATTTTTCATATCCGAAATTTTAACGCCGCAAAGTCGCATGGTTGACGCATTTTTCGCCCCCTCTTATTTTGAGACGATAATTTTTTCAAAAACATACAAGTCTACGCCGAAAATAAAAATATCGTCTCTGAAAGAGAGGTAAAAATCGGCGAAAACGCACGAAAAGGGACTGAAAATTTCAGTCCCTTTTTTCTGTTCGAAAGGCTGTCTGCCTATTTGTTTCTTTTCTTGTTGTTTGTCTGTCCGAGCAGGTAGTCGATACTCGTGCCGTAAAAATCCGAGAGCTTTATAAGAATGGCGGTCGGGATATCATTTTCACCCGTTTCATATTTCGAATAACCGGTCTGACTCATTCCGAGATATTTTGCCACCTGCGTCTGGGTAAGGTCCCGGTCTTCCCGCAAATCTCTTATTCGTCCGTACATATCTTTCCCTCTCTTTGCCGACATTGCCGTGCCGAGATTTCGGCTTCTGACCTATTTTTTGTCATAACTTGTAATTTTATTATAAATTATCTTGCATTTTCTATTGACATTTAACCTGAAAT
>CAKSPP010000005.1 GCA_934481505.1 uncultured Eubacteriales bacterium | reverse complement strand
ACCTTCGGGTGCGGGCAAAACCACCCTCTTAAATATCCTCGGAGGAATGGATACTCTTACCGACGGAAAAGTTTTTCTCGACGGCGTTGAAATTTCGTCTTTTGATAAAAAACAGCTTACCGAATACCGCCGCTACGATATCGGTTTTGTTTTCCAGTTTTATAATCTCGTCCAGAACCTGACGGCTCTTGAAAACGTCGAACTTGCGGCTCAGATCTGCAAAGACCCGATGCCCGCCTCCGACGCACTCGACCTTGTCGGGCTCGAAAAAAGAAAAAACAATTTTCCCGCTCAGCTTTCGGGAGGAGAGCAGCAGCGAGTCGCGATTGCCCGTGCGGTTGCCAAACGCCCGAAATTGCTTCTCTGCGACGAACCGACGGGGGCTCTCGACTATAACACGGGAAAAGCCGTCCTTAAACTTTTGCAGGATATGTGCCGTAAAAACGGCGTAACCGTCGTAATAATCACGCATAACTCCGCTCTTACCGCAATGGCGGACAGAGTGATAAAAGTTAAAAACGGAACGGTCGAATCTGTCGAAACAAACGAAAAGCCGACCCCGGTGGAGGATATAGAATGGTAAAGAACGCTTTTGCCAAAAATACTTTCCGCGAAATAAAAAGCAGCCTCGGAAGATATTTTGCAATTCTCCTTATCATTGCTCTCGGCGTCGGGTTTTTCGCGGGACTTCGCATGACAGAACCCGATATGAAAAAAACTGCGGTGAAATACCTTGCCGACCATAAGTTTTACGATTACCGCCTGCTTTCGACTCTCGGCTTTACCGATGAGGATGTTTCTGCGTTTTCGTCGCTTGACGGAGTAACGGCGGCAGGCTCCTATACCGTCGACTTTATTGCGGAAATTTCGGACGGCGGCGAAAAGGTCTACCGTGCGGAGACTGTAACGGAGGGGGTAAATAAACTTAATATCGTTTCGGGACGAGCCCCCGAAAACGCCGATGAATGTGTTATCGACGCGAGATATTTTTCTTCCGATATGATAGGGAAATATATCGAGGTGTCGGCGGAAAACGACGAAGACACCTTAAACACCCTGAAATACGATAAATATCTTATTGTCGGAACGGCGCTTACTCCGATATATCTGAATTACGAAATAGGCTCGACCACCGTCGGATCGGGAACCGTTTCCGCATTCCTCTTTATTCCTCCCGACGGTTTTGAAAGCGAATATTATCACGGGATATATCTTCTCACCGATATCAAAGCCGACGCATACAGCGACGAATACGACGATCTTCTCGAAAAAAAATGGCACGATAAGATTGAGAACCTCCTTAACGAAAGGGGAGACGTCCGCTATGAAAAAATAGTTTCGGACGCTGAGGAAAAGATTGCCGACGGCGAAAAAACGCTTGCCGAAAACGAGGAAAAATATCTTTCCGAAAAAGCCGACGCCGAGAAAAAACTCTCCGACGCATTGAAGGAAATCACCGACGGCGAAAAAAAACTTGCCGACGGAAAAGCCGAACTCGAAAATAAGAAAAAAGAGCTTTCGGACGGCGAAAAAACCATTGCGGAAGCAACCGAAAAGCTGACTTCTTCAAAAAAGGAACTTTCGGATAAAAAGGCGGCAGCCGAAAAAGAATTTGCGGCAAAAAGAGAAGAACTTTCCTCTCAAAAAACCGCGGCAGAACAGGCAATAGCCTATTATACGGCGACGGGCGACAGCGAAAAAGCCGCGTATTACACCGCAGTGCTTTCGCAGATAAACGCAGGCCTTGAAACTCTTTCGCAAACCGAAGCCGAAACAAATAAACAGCTTGCGGCGGCGGAAGCGGAAATCGAGAAAAACGAAAAGACTCTTGCCGAAAAACAAGCTGAAATAACCGCAGGAAAAGCGGAAATAAAGAAAGCCGAAACCGAAATTCCGGAAAAGGAAAAAACGCTTGCCGACGGCAAAGCCGAATATGAAAAAAACAAAAAAGAGGCGGACGAAAAATTCGCCGACGCCGAAAAGGAAATAAACGACGCGAAAGCGGATATAGAACAGGCAAAAGAAGACCTTTCAAAAGTCGAAAAGCCGACTTTATATCAGCTTGACCGCAATTCGAATATCGGCTATATGTGCTTTGAAAACGACAGTAACATCGTCGAACAGATATCGGTCGTTTTCCCGGTATTTTTCCTTTTGGTCGCGATTCTCGTCTGTATGACGACAATGACGCGGATGGTCGATGAATGCAGGGGACAGATAGGCGTTTTCAAGGCTCTCGGCTATTCAAACGCGAGAATACAGTCGAAATTCCTCGTCTATTCCGGTTCCGCAGCCCTTCTCGGCTGGCTTATCGGCTATTTTGCCGGGACGCTTATAATCCCCGAAATCATTTGGTCGGTCTACAACATCATGTATGATTTTGCGCCTCTCGAACACGTTTTCGACCCGATAATGTTTATTCTCTGTCTTGCTGCGGCGCTTCTCTGTTCCTGCGGCGCGGCATACGCAACCTGTCTTTCCGAACTCAGACCGGTGCCTGCGGCTCTTATCCGTCCGAAAACCGCGAAGGAGGGAAAGAAGGTCTGGATAGAAAAAATACCCTTTATCTGGAAACATCTGGATTTTCTGAAAAAGGTTTCCGCGAGAAATATTTTCAGATATAAAAACCGACTTTTCATGATGATCGTCGGAATAGGCGGCTGTACGGCGCTTCTGATAACCGGATTCGGGATCCGTGATTCGATAAAAGACGTCGCGGCTCTGCAGTTTAACGAGATAATGCGGTACGACATCTCCCTGTCCGTTTCCGACGGAAAAAAGGCTTATTCAAATGTATCTTCGGTCGACGGCACGGAAAAAGTTCTCAAGGTCCTTTCGGAGGCGGACGATGCGATAAAAGATTCCGAACAGAAAAGCATAAATCTTCTTGTTTCCGAAAACGGGAATTTCGACGGATTTGTTTCCTTTGCTCTTAACGGGAAACCCGTTTCCGAGCCGAAAGAAGGCGAAACGATAATTTCCACAAGCGTCGCTTCCGTGCTCTCTGCAAAGGTGGGGGACGAAATAACGCTGCGTAACGGAAACTATAATGAAATAAAAGTAAAGGTCTCGGGAATTTTCGACAATTATCTCTATAACTATGCCGTAATTTCCGCCGAGACGTATTCTTCGGGCTTCGGAAAGGAACCCGAAATAAATACTCTTTATGTAAACGTTTCCGAAAATGCCGATATCCGTGATGTTTCGGCAAAGGTCGGAAGCTGCGACGGGGTCACCGCGGTGACCGTAAACAAAGACCTTGTAACAAGAGTAAGTTCGACAATGAACAGCCTTAACTATATCGTTCTTCTTGTCCTTGTCTGCGCTGCGGCGCTTGCCTTTATCGTAATTTATAACCTTACGAATATTAATATCGAGGAAAGAATAAGGGAAATCGCAACGATTAAGGTCCTCGGCTTCAGAAAACGCGAAGTTTCGGCGTACGTTATGAGAGAGATCGTCGTTCTGACCGCTTTCGGCGCGGTTATCGGACTGCCTGCCGGTAAATTGCTCCATACTTTCGTAATGAGTTGTATAAACGTCGATCAGGTCACTTTCCAGAACAAGATAACGCCGCTGAGTTATATTCTGTCCCTTGCCCTTACCTTCGTTTTCGCCCTTACGGTAAATATCTTTATGTCAAAACGGCTCGACAAAATCGATATGGCAACCTCTCTTAAATCAATAGAATAAATGAATGCCGCGACTTTTGTCGCGGCATAAATTTTTATATGAGACTTTTTTATATTTCATACGACTGAAAAGTGAAGACCCAAAGAAGGGCGGCTATCCGTTTCTATGTTTTGCGTTTGACGAAACGGCGGAAAAGTCGGTAATAAACAATAACAAAGTGCTGATAGGCAAGACGGAAAGCGGCAGTTTCAACGCTCTGTTTATGTATAAAAACGTCGGATTTTTCGTTTCCTCCGACGGACTTTCGCAGGACGAATTCGTTTCTGTAATATCTTCTCTGTTAAAATAAAAAAAACGGGGCTGCATTTTGATGCAGTCCCGAAATTTTTATTTCATTAAGATAAATCCTGCGGTGAGAAGCGACTGTGCGGCGATATACGTTAACATTATAAGTCCGTTATAGACGGGCGGCTGCTCTTTCTTGCCGAACATACAGTAGACAAGCAGGCTGTCGCTCAAAACGAAAAACGCCATTCCGCAGAAAATGAGGAGTGCTTCGGTCGTCTGTGCCGAGAAAAGATACGTTACCGAAAACGCTGCCATAAGCGTTATTACAACGCCGTATAATATTGACGGATACCTGAATTTCGAGGGTATTCCGTCTTTTATTTTTATAAATAAAAAGAGAGGTTCGACGAAAATAATGACGAACGCGATAACAAGAAGCCTCAGCGAACCCCAGATATCAACGCTTGAAATAAGGGATAAAAGATAAGTTATGTGTCCCGCTCCGAACGCCGCCGTTCCGATAAAGAAAAACGTTTTGTTGCGGTCTCCGAACAAAAGCAGAGTGTCTCCCGCAAAGCCGAGAAGCAACGCGGTCAAAACAAGCGGACGGAAGACCGCCGCGGACGTCGCGTAAATTACCGACAGAAAAATCAGCAAAAGCGGCTTTGTCGCAACCCTGATTTTGTAAAAATTCAGAAAACACGCCGTGACATGAATTGCGGCAAGAAAGAAAAAGACGATCCAAAGCTTGTATTCAAGCATAGAAATATCTCCCCTTTTACAGGCATTTTATGTATTTACCCTTTCCGGCTGCTGCTTTAATAGCCGAAGAAAGTTCCGAAATGTCGCCGTCGACGGTCGCTTTGTCAACGATAAAAGCCCCCGTCTTGTTTAAGTACATATAGAAAAATTCTTTTGTTTCGTAAATTTTGAAAAGCTTTGAATAGAGGAAATGAGCTTTTTTGTCTTCGCCCGCTTTTGTCGTGTAAAAATCAAAGCCGTCGTCCGAAAACGAATAAACTATTTCGTTGTCGTTTTCGTCTTCTCTTTTCTTCATTTTAACCACGGGATACGCGTAAAAATATATTATCTGAACCGCGTATGCAGCCGTTAAAATTACAGCCGCCGCGGTCATAAAGAGCTGAAAACCGAGAGCTATCTGATACATTACCGCAACGAAAATAAAAATTGCGACAAGCACCCCGTAAATATAAGGTGAAATTTTATAGAATCTGCCTTTGAACATATTGAAACGCAGATATTTTTCCATTGTTTTTTTGTCGTGCTTTGCAGACGCAGTAATATTCATAAAAACCGTCCTTTACAGTTTGTTTTCCTCACAGCTTTTCCTTATATCTTCAAGGGACGAGCCGAACGGAAGATATCCGCTGCCGTCGTCTTCGGGAAGTGCGACTTTCATAAATTCGCTGTCGGAATAACCGATCGGGTTTAATTTTTCGGGAAAGAATTTTATCCCGTTTTCTTTTTTCATAATATCACGCCTTTCGGTGATATTATGTTCCGTAAGGCTATTAAAAACCGAGGAATTTTTCGGCTGTTTTAATATCTTCGGGAGTCGTTATTTTAATGTTTTTTTCGTCGCAGAAATACGTTTCGACTTCATATCCGAGAGCCTCCGCAAGGGAAGCGTCGTCGGTGAAATTTTCGAGCGAATCCGCGAATTTTTCAAAGGCCTCCGTCAAAATTTCTTTTCTGAAAACCTGAGGCGTTGCCGCCGAAAAAAGAAGATTTCTTTCAAGCGTTTTTTCGATTTTGCCGTCTTTTTTCAGAATTTTAACGGTGTTTTTGACCGCCGTGCCGGCACAGACCGCTCCGCTAAGATACGCTTTTTTGTTTATCCCGTCGATTTCTTCGGGCATTATAAGCGGGCGTGCGGCGTCGTGAATCGATACGAACTTGCAGCCCTTTTCGGCTGCCGAAATTCCGTTTTTTACAGATTCTTCGCGGTTTTTCCCGCCGATAACGACTTTATACGGTTTATTTTTAACCGTTTTTTCGAGAATATCTTCAAAAGCCTTCTTTTCCGAAAGAGATACGGAAACGATGATTTCGTCGACGGTCGCTGCCTTGTCAAACGCCGAAAGCGTTCTCTCAAAGACCGAAACGCCGCCGAGAGAAAGCAAAAGCTTGTTTTTGTCGCTCTTCATTCTGCTTCCGCTGCCGCCGGCACAGATTATTGCCGCCGTGAAGTTTTTCATCTCCGTTCCTCCCTTCGCTGCGGAAAGTATATCATAAAAGCTCCGTTTCGTCAAGTTGAGCGGATAATTGATCCGATTTTAACCTGATTTTGTGCCCGAAATGGCGGCTTTTTTCGAAAATACAATGAAATTTTACCGAAAAGGGGATGAATTCCTTGCTTTTTTCGGTATAATAATGTATAATAAACAATGTATAGGTATACTTAACGGAAAGGAAACGCAATGAGAGTTCTCTTTATCGGCGATATCGTAGGGCAAAGTTCGGTTAAAACGACCGAAAAACTGCTTCCCACGCTCAAAAGGGAAGAGAAGATAGATTTCGTTATCGCGAACGGCGAAAACGCCGCCGAAAACAACGGAATAACCCCCGACATTGCCGAAAGGCTCCGCTATTGCGGCATCGACGTCATAACGACGGGAAACCACGCTTTCCGCCAGAAAAGCAGTTACGGGCTTTTCGACGACGGCGAATATATCGTCCGCCCCGCAAACTTTTCGCCCGAAGACCCCGGAATGGGATATATTAAAACCGACACGCTTTCAGGCAGAGTCGCGGTCGTCAACCTTTCGGGAAAACTCTATTGCGACGCCGACGAAAATCCGTTTTTTGCCGTTGACAGAATTCTGCCGTCGCTTTCCGACTGTGATTTTATTTTTGTCGATTTCCACGCGGAAGCAACAAGCGAAAAAAAGGCTCTCGGCTTTTATCTTGACGGAAAAGTAAGTGCCGTTTTCGGAACTCATACCCATGTTCAGACTTCCGACTGCCGAATTTTGCCGAAAGGCACGGGTTATATAACCGATGTCGGGATGGTCGGCGGAAAAGACTCGGTTCTCGGAATAAAGGCTGCCGACGCAATAAAGAAATTTACGACAAAAACTCCCGTCCGCTATAATCAGGACGCGGAAAAAATACTGTTTCAGTCGGTCCTTTTCGACACCGAAACAAAAGAAATAAAAACGGTAAACATACAGACTGGAGAATAATATGAAAATATCGCCGTCACTCTTGGCTTGCGACCTCGCGAATATAGAAGCGGAAATAAACAGCGTTTCCGAAGCTGATTTTATACATATCGACGTTATGGACGGAATTTTCGTCCCGAATATTTCTTTCGGACTTCCCGTTATTTCTTCCGCAAGAAAACATACCGATATGATTTTCGACGTTCACCTGATGATCGACCGTCCCGAAAGATATATCGAAGATTTCGCGAAAGCCGGCAGCGATTATCTGACGATACACGCCGAAAGCACCGAAGATCCCGTT
Source organism: uncultured Eubacteriales bacterium (assembly GCA_934481505.1). Classification (GTDB taxonomy): domain Bacteria; phylum Bacillota; class Clostridia; order Oscillospirales; family UBA644; genus Geddesella. Next base: position 12,259 of record CAKSPP010000005.1, on the reverse strand, counting down.
TCGGTTCTCAAAAAAATAAAAAGCCTCGGAATGAAAGCTGGAATTTCGATAAAACCGAATACTCCCGTTTCCGAAATAAAAGATTGTCTGCCGCTTGCCGATCTCGTGCTTGTAATGACCGTAGAACCCGGTTTCGGCGGACAGAAACTTATAGAAAACTGCCTTGCAAAGGCGACCGAGCTTTCTTTGTTGAAAAAAGAAAACGGCTGGAATTATATAATAGAGGCTGACGGCGGTATCGGTTCCGATAATCTTGAAAGAGTCGCCGCGTCGGGCGTTGAAGCGTCGGTTATGGGCTCCGCGGTTTATCGCATCCCCGAAAAAGAAAGAAACGCAGAAATAATCCGAATGAAAGAGGTCGGGATAAAATGAAGATATTTTCAAACAAATTCGAAGACTTTGTTCTCGATATGGTGACGGATATCCGAACCGACGCCTTAAATCCGAGAAGAACCGTCGTCATAAATATGGATACGATAAACGGATTTTTCAAGCACGGCAATATGTATTCGCCGCGTCTCAAAGAGATAATCCCGAAAATCGTTCAGGTAAACGAATATTTCGTCCATTCCGAAAAGATATTCTTTGCGGATAAACATACCGAAGAAAGCGTTGAATTTGCGACCTATCCGCCGCACTGCATGGACGGCGACGAAAGCGAAGTAATCGAAGAACTTCGGTTTTTTTCCGAAAGAAGCAATTCGGTAACCATTGAAAAGAATTCGACAAACGCCTTTTTCGTCGGCGAATTTATGGCATGGCTCCGCGAAAACATTAAAACGGTCGAAAACTTCGTTATTGTCGGGGGAGCGACCGATATCTGCGTTATGCAGTTCGCTCTTTCCCTTAAAGCATATTTCGATCAATTAAACAGACAGAAAAATGTCGCGGTTGTCGAAAACGCCGTTCAGACCTTCGACAGCGAGGGACATGACGGCGACAAAATGCACATTTTCGCAATTTACAATATGATAATGAACGGAGTAAGCGTGTATTCGATATGAATAAGAAATTATTTCGCGACTGCCTGTTTCTCGTTATATATGCCGTATTGCTCGTTGTTGTTTTGCTGAATCTCAATATGATAACGGGCGTTGTCGGAGCGGTGCTTGCAGTCCTTACCCCTCTTTTTATCGGAATAATAATTGCTCTTATCCTAAATATTCCGTATATGTATACGAACCGATTTATTTTGCGGAGGGTTTTGAAAAACAAAGCTCCCCGCGTTGCAAAAACTTTCAGTCTCGTCTTCGTATATATCGTTCTGCTGCTGATAATATTCCTGCTTTTCTGGTTCGTAATCCCCGAAATAATCGGGAGCGGACAGCAGTTTATCGCAAATATGGAAACCTACTATACCAACATAACGAACGTCGTTTCGGCAATCGGCGAACGGTTTCATATGAGCGAAGAGAATATCTCCGAATATCTCGGACTTTTCCGCAGCATCTTCGATAATACGTCTCAGGTGTTTGCCGATGTGCTTTCGGGACTCGTAAACGTAACCTCTTCGATAATCGGCTTCGTAACAAACTTTTTCTTCGGCCTTATTTTTTCAATATATCTGCTTGTCGACAAAAAAGGCTTAAAAATGCAGATGACAAACTACGTCAAAGCGTTTTCTTCCAAAAAAGCGTCGATGTGGATTTTGGGAACCGTAAGACTTTCGAAATCGGTCTTTGAGGAATATATGATACAGCGTCTTATCGACGTTTTCGTATCCGGAATACTTTTCCTTGTATTTTCTTTTATCCTCGGTTTCAATTTCCCGGTTTTGATCTCCGCTATAATCGGAATCTGCTGCATGATCCCGGCGTTCGGCTCCTTTATCGGCGGACTTCTGTCGGCTCTGCTTATTTTGGTCGTCGACCCCGGCAAATTCTTCTATTTCGTTCTCTTCTTTATCATTCTCAACTGGCTTGAAAGAACTTTCATTCTGCCGCACTTGATAAAGGACAAAACGAAAATACCCGCCCTTTGGGTGCTGGTTGCCGTCTATGTCGGCGGAAGACTCGCGGGCTTTGCGGGAATGCTTTTCGCTGTTCCCGTCGCCGCCGTGATTTACAGGCTTGTTAAAGAAATAATCGCATATAACAAAGAAAAGAAAATAAGAGAAGAAACAAAAACTATTTAGAAAACGGTGAAATAAATGATAAAAGAACAACTTTCTCAGATAAAGGACGCAGCGGAAAAATTCCTTTCCGAAACCTCGTCCCTTGAAGAACTTGAAAATTTAAGAGTAAAATATCTCGGTAAAAAAGGCGAGCTTACCGCCGTTCTTTCCCAGATGGGCAAACTTTCTCCCGAAGAAAGACCCGTCGTCGGAAAACTCTCGAACGAAGTCCGCGGTTATATCGAAAACGCGATAAAAACCAAAAAGGACGAGCTTTCCGCCCTTGCTCTCGAAATGAAACTCGAAGAGGAAAAACTCGATGTCACTCTTCCCGGAAAAGAAATAAGAGTCGGCAAGAAACATCCTCTTTCGATAGTCCTCGACGAAATAAAAGAGGCGTTTGTCTCTCTCGGATATTCCATCGTCGACGGACCCGAAGTCGAATATGACCACTACAATTTCGAGGCTCTCAATATCCCGAAAAACCACCCCGCACGCGACAGTCAGGATACCTTCTATTTCTCTCCCGAAATTCTTCTCCGTTCGCAGACCTCCTGCGTTCAGGTAAGAACCATGGAAAAAATGCGTCCCCCGATAAAAATTATCGCTCCGGGCAGAGTTTACCGTATAGACGAAATCGACGCCACCCATTCTCCGATATTCCACCAGATAGAAGGCCTTGTCGTCGATAAAGGAATAAATATGTCTCATCTTAAAGGCTCTCTCGACGTTATCGCAAAAAAACTTTACGGCGAAAACGCAAAGACCCGTATCCGCCCCGACTACTTCCCGTTCACCGAACCCTCCTGCGAAATTTCCGTTACCTGCTTCAAGTGCGGCGGCGAAGGCTGTGCTTTCTGTAAAGACGAGGGCTATATCGAAATCGGCGGTGCCGGAATGGTCAACCCGAAAGTCCTGGAAGGCTGCGGAATCGATCCCGAAGAATACAGCGGCTTTGCATTCGGCATGGGTCTTGAACGTCTCGTTATGCAGCGTTATAAGATAAGCGATATAAGAATGCTTTACGAAAACGACGTCCGTTTCCTCGGAAACTTTTAAGATAGGAGTACATAAAAATGGATATTTCATATAAATGGCTTAAAGAATTCGCAAACGTTTCCGCAGGCAGCAAGGAATTTATGCACCGTATGAATATGAGCGGCACCGAAATAAAGGGCTTCCGTTCTCTTTCGGACGGTCTTTCGAATATCGCCGTCGGAAAAATTCTCAAAATAGAAAGACATCCCGACGCCGATAAACTCGTCGTCTGTCAGGTCGATGTCGGAGATAAAGGCACAATTCAGATAGTAACCGCAGCAACAAATGTTTTTGAGGGGGCAATAGTTCCCGTAGCTCTTCATAAATCGGTCGTTGCCGGCGGACATAAAATAGAAAAAGGCAAACTCCGCGGCGTTGAAAGCAACGGAATGTTCTGCTCCGTCGAAGAACTCGGTCTTACCGAACACGACTACCCCGACGCAATAAAAGACGGAATTTTAATCCTCAAAGAGGGGAACCCCGGCGACAGCATTTTCACAACTCTCGGCATGGACGACGTCATTTTCGAAGCCGACGTCGCGACAAACCGTCCCGACTGCCTTTCCGTTAAAGGAATCGCGAGAGAAGCTGCGGCAACTTTCGGCGTTCCCTTTGTCGAAAGAAAACCCGAACTCAAAAACACCGTAAAAGAAGATGTCTCGAAATATCTTAAAGTTACCGTAAACGCTCCCGACCTTTGTCCGAGATACACCGCAAGAGTCGTCAAAAATGTAAGAATAGCTCCGTCGCCCCTGTGGCTTGTCGAAAAACTTCGCAACAGCGGAATCCGTTCGATAAATAACATCGTCGATATAACGAACTACGTTATGATGGAATACGGTCAGCCTATGCACGCGTTCGACTACGCCTGCGTTAAAGGCGGCGAAATTATCGTCAGACGTGCGGGGGACAGCAAGACCGTAAGAACCCTTGACAGCGAAGAAAGAGCTTTGAAACCCGAAATGCTCGTCATTGCCGACGCCGAAAAACCGATCGCTGTCGCTGGCGTTATGGGCGGCGAAAACAGCGAAATTACCGATAAAACCGAAACGGTCGTTTTCGAATCCGCAAACTTCTTCGGTCCGTCGATAAGAAGAACCGCAAAAGCTATCGGAATGAGAACCGACGCTTCCGCAAGATACGAAAAGGGTCTTGACCCCCTTATGACGAGAGAAGCCCTCGACAGAGCGTGCGAACTTGTCGAAATGCTTGACGCGGGCGATGTTATCGACGAAGTTATCGATATCGATTCTTCCGATAAAACCCGGAAGAAGATTCATCTTGACGTCGATTGGATAAACACCTATATCAACACTTCGCTTTCACGCAGAGAAATGGAAAAAATCCTCGAATCCCTCTGCTTCGAAATAAAACTTCACGATGTTATCGTTCCGTCTTTCCGTTCCGATATCGAAACGAAATATGATCTCTCCGAAGAAATCGCGAGAATTTACGGCTACGATAATATCAAACCCGAAAGCTTCAAGAGCGAGGCGTCGGGCGGCGGCTATACCGACGAACAGAAATTCGTTATTAAACTCAATGAATCTCTCCGTGCGGCAGGTCTTTCCGAAATCTTCACCTATACCTTTATAGGTCCGAAAGCTTTCGATAAAATCCGCGTTCCCGAAAACGATGCAAGAAGAAATTACCTTAAAATTTCAAATCCTCTCGGCGAAGATACCTCGATAATGAGAACCACGACTTTGCCCTCGATGCTTGAAATTCTTTCGAAAAACTATAACAACAGAAACCCCGAAGCATATCTTTACGAACTCGGAAAAGTTTTTGAAAAAACTTCCGACGAAACACTGCCTAACGAAAAAACGGTCGTCACCGTCGGTTTCTACGATAATTCCGGTGCGTCCGATTTCTTCACTCTCAAAGGAATGATCGAAAGCGTTGTTGCGGCAATGAACATAAAGAACGTTTCTTTCATTCCCTGCACCGATAACGCGTCTTACCACCCCGGAAGATGTGCCGCCCTTCTTTCCGACGGCGAAAAGATAGGCGTTTTCGGCGAAATTCACCCGACTGTTGCCGCAAATTACGAAATTGACAAAAAGGTATACTGTGCCGAAATCGCCCTTGAAAAACTCTATGCGTCGGTCGGCGAAGAAAAATCGTATAAACCCGTTCCCAAGCACCCTGCCTCCACCCGCGACCTCGGTCTTCTCTGCAAGGACGAAGTTTATAACGCGGATATCGTCGATATTATAAAGACTGCCGGCGGCAAACATCTCGAAAGCGTAAAACTTTTCGATATTTACACCGGAAAACAGGTCGCTCCCGGCTATAAGAGCCTTGCATATTCCCTTGTTTTCAGAAAGGAAGACGGAACCTTTGCCGATACCGAAATCGACGCCTTCATTTCGAAAATTCTTGCGGCTCTCGCAGAAAAGGGGATAACCCTCCGTCAGTAATTTCCCGAAAGGAGAATACTATATGAACAACACTATAAGGTTCACCCTTAAAACCAACAAAGAAAAGGAAATGAAAAATATCCTTACTCAGGTTTACGACGCTTTGGTCGAACAGGGCTATAACCCGATAAACCAGATCGTCGGATATATCATTTCCGAAGACCCCACCTATATAACGAACCATAAGAACGCCAGAAGCCTTATCTGCAAGATAGACCGCGACGAACTTATGGAGACCCTTATCAAAAACTATTTGGAGCATTGAAATGGTATCAAACAACGTTTTTTACGAACAGCTCTACAAAAGACATAAGCAGGCAAAAGACTACGCGATTCAGGCACTTATCTTCTTCGGATGCGTAGCTCTTGCCGGAGTCGCTTATCTTCTTCTTTCCTTTCTTCTTCCGATGATAGGATTTCCGAGCCTTATCGGCAGAACTCTCGGAATTTTTGCGATAATCGGTATCGTCTGGGTCGGCTATAAACAATTCATGCGTTTTGACAGGGAATTCGAATATTCCTATCTTGACGGTGAATTTGATGTCGATATAATCTATACGAAAACCGAACGCAAAAGACTTCTTTCTTTCAAAACGAAAGATTTCGAGACTTTCGGCGAATATACCCCCGAAGCCGCCGCAAGGCTTAAAAACACCCGTTTTGACGCGAAATATGACTTTCTTTCTTACAATAAGAATTCCGAAAACAAAAAATGTTATGCGATTCTCAATGTGAGAAATGTCGGAAAAGCACTTATCCTTATGGAACCGAAAGAGGAAATTCTTGCGGATATGCAAAGACACCGCAGACTCGGAACGGGCGAATAATATGTATAATATAGGTACGGATATCGAAAAAACCGAAAGAATAAAGTCGGCGTTTGAGAAAATCAAAAATCGCGTCTATACCGACGGCGAACTTTCATATATCGAAAGCCGCGGCGAGGGAAAATTCCAGACGGCGACGGGAATTTTCTGTGCAAAAGAGGCTTTTTCCAAAGCGATAGGCACGGGAATTTCGGGTTTTGCTCTTAAAGATGTCGAAGTTTGTCATTCTTCTCTCGGAAAACCGTACTTTGCCTTTTCGGGAAAACTTTCGCACTTTTCTCCCGACAGCTTTTCTCTTTCGATATCCCATACCACGGATTTTTCGGCGGCGACCGTAATTTTTAACGGAGAAACAAATTTTCCCGAAAAAAGAAAATATGTTTTAACGTCGCAGATGATGAAAAACGCCGATAAGGCGGCTGCAAAAGAAGTCGGTTCGTCCCTTATTTTAATGGAAAACGCAGCAAAGGCTCTTTGCGATTGCTGTCTTTCCTTTAACAAAAATTCTTTCGTCGTTTTGTGCGGCGGCGGAAACAACGGCGGCGACGGAATCTGCCTTTCGTCTCTTCTTGCAAAAAAAGGGAAGAAAGTAACCGCAATTCTGCTTTCCGAAAAGCGGTCTTCCGATTCGGAATATTATTTCGAAAGACTTGAAAAAAGCGTTGAAAAATTTGTTTTTTCGCCCGAAACCGAAGAAAAAGCAAAAGAACTGCTGTCGAAAAGCGACGTCGCGGTCGATTGCCTTTTCGGAACGGGTTTGCACGGTTCGCTTCCCGAAAACGCCGAAAAGCTGCTTTCCTATATAAATATACCGACCGTTGCGTGCGACTTGCCGTCGGGAATTTCGGCTGATACCGGAGAAGTTGCCGCAGGCACTCACAAGGCTTGCAAAACGGTTACTTTCGCCGCGAAAAAACCGTGTCATTTCCTTTTCCCGTCAAAAGATACAGAAGTCGCCGATATCGGAATTACAGACGAAATAATTAAGGAAAACGGCGTTTTTGCCGAAATAATAACGGAAGAAGCCGTAAAAAATTTTGTTCCCGAACGCCCCGAAAACTCAAATAAGGGAACTTTCGGAACACTGCTTTCGGTCTGCGGCTCCGAAAATATGCCGGGAGCGGCTCTCTTGGCTCTTCGCGGTGCGATGTCTTCGGGCGTCGGACTGTGTATCGTAAAAGCTCCCGAAAAAGTGAAAAACATTCTCTGCACGGCAGTTCCCGAAGCGATATATACCGAAACTTCGAGAAACCCGTCGGCAATTCTCGTCGGCTGCGGACTTACAAAAGATAAAGAGGCTGTAATGTCGGTTATCGACCGGAATCTTCCGACTCTTTTTGACGCCGACGCCTTAAACGTGATAGCCGAAAACGGCGATATCTTAAAAAAACATACCGCCGAAAAAATTATGACTCCGCACCCTGCCGAAATGGCAAGGCTTATCGGTAAAGATGTCGAATATGTCGAGAAACACCGTTTTGAAGTCGCTTTGACTTACGCAAAAGAAAACAACGCAACGGTTCTGCTTAAAGGAAGACATACCGTTATCGCAACGCCCGAAGGAAAACTTTGGATTTCCGAAAAAGGAAATTCGGGACTTTCGAAAGGCGGCAGCGGCGACGCTCTTTCAGGCTTTATTGCAGGGCTGCTTTCCTCCGGATTTTCCGCCGAGGGAGCGGCGGTGTGCGGCGTTTTCTGCCAGGGAAGAGCGGCGGAATATTTAACAAAAGAAAAAGGTCTCCGAGGTTTTACCCCGACCGATGTCGCGGGTCTTCTCGGAAAATTTATCCCCGAAAAAAGTGAGGTTTATTATGGCAACAAATAACAGCGAAAAGAAAGTCGGCGGCAAGAAAAAAATTCTCGGACTTGCGGCGGCAGCTCTCCTTGCGATAGCTGCGTTCGTCGTATGTTCGATTCTCAACAGCCTTAACATAACGGGCTTTGTCTGGATTTATCAGACGGTGATAATTATTGCCTGCTGCGTCGGAATATATTTTATTCTGAATAAATTTATCTATGAGTATTCCTATACGTTCAGCAAAGATCATTTCCTTATCCATCAGCTTGTCGGAAGCAGAGATAATGTGCTTTTCGCCGTCGCTTACTCCGATATCCTCGGCTACGCACCCCTTTCGACCCTCAAAGCCGATCCCGAAAAGATAAAGAAACTCGATAAATTCTATGTCCCGTCCTCAAATCTTGAAATTTTCTATCTGAAATATCACGATGTCACCGCGGATTGTGACAAAATACTGACATTTAAGCCCTCAAAGGCTGTTCTTGACAAATTGTCCGAGAAAACCGCTTGACAAAAGGCTTGATATGTGCTAAAATACAAAAACAAAGAAGAAGAACTCGTTTCTCACCCTGCGGCGATTGTGCTGTTCGGTCAATAATACAAATTGTCCCTTACGGGATATATATGTTTATTGGAAGTGATTAACGATGTTAATCACTTTTTCTTTTGAATAAAAATTCGGAGGTGTTCTTTATAAAGTCCAACGGTATGCAGCTCAATGAAGATATTCGCGATCCTCAGGTTCGTCTTATAGGAGCGGACGGTGCCCAGCTCGGCATCTACTCTTCGAAAGACGCTCTTGAAATGGCGAACGGCAAAGGGCTCGATCTCGTAAAAATCGCTCCCATGGCAACCCCGCCCGTCTGTAAGATAATGGATTACAGCAAATATTGCTTTGAACAGGCGAAAAGGGAAAAGGAAGCAAAGAAAAATCAGAAAGTTATTTCCGTCAAGGAAATCCAGCTCAGTATCAGAATCGAAACAAACGATTTTAATACAAAACTCAACCACGCTCTCCGTTTTCTCAAAGGCGGAGATAAGGTAAAGGTTTCTTTGCGTTTCAGAGGAAGAGAGATCACCCGTCCCGAACTCGGTCTTGAAATGATGCAGCGTTTTGCAGACGGTTGCAAAGAGCTTGCGAACATCGAAAAACCGGCGAAGGTCGACGGCCGTAATATCATAATGGTGCTTGCACCGAAGACGGCGAAATAAAGACGCCTGAATAAAAAAGGAGAGAATAAAATGCCCAAACTTAAATCTCACAGAGGAGCCGCTAAAAGATTCAAGATAACCAAAGGCGGCAAGGTCAAGATGAACCACACCAAGAGAAGACATATACTCACCAAGAAGTCTACCAAGATGAAGAGAGGTCTTCGCAAGGCAGGATACGCTTCTCCCGCAAATGAAGCAACAGTAAAGAAATTACTGCCCTATTCTTAAGAAATTGTTTGGAGGAAATAAAAGATGGCAAGAGTAAAAGGGGCCGTAATGACCCATAAAAGACATAAAAAAGTTCTGAAAGCCGCTAAAGGCTATTTCGGAGGCAAATCCAAACTCTTCAGAACGGCAAACGAAGCCGTAATGAAGTCCCTTACCTACGCTTATGTAGGAAGAAAACAGAAGAAGAGAGAATTCAGATCTCTTTGGATAACCAGAATTTCCGCTCAGGCAAAAGTAAACGGAATGAACTATTCCCGCTTTATGTACGGTCTTAAAAAAGCAAATATAGACCTCAACAGAAAGATCCTTGCCGAGCTTGCGGTTTCCGATCCCGCGGCATTCGCAGAACTCGTAGCAAAAGCAAAGGCAGCTCTTTAATCAAAAAACAGGTAAGGGACGCGATAAGCGTCCCTTAAATTTTAAGGAAGATATGAACAAGATCTTAAGTCCTCTCCGCCGTGCGGTGGAAGATTACAATATGATAGAAGACGGCGACCATATAGTCGTCGGCGTTTCGGGCGGCAAAGATTCGATAACGCTGCTTACGGCCCTCCGCCAGCTGCAAAATTTCTATCCGAAAAAGTTTAAGCTTACCGGAATAACTCTTGACCCCGGAATAAAGGGTATGGATTTTTCTCCGGTCAGCCGTTTTGCGGAAGAACACGATATAAACTATATCGTCAAAAAAACGAATATCTACGACGTCGTTTTCGAAATAAGAAAAGAAACAAATCCCTGTTCGCTGTGTGCTCTTCTCCGCAGGGGAGCATTAAATAACGCCGCAATCGAACTCGGAGCAAATAAGATAGCTCTCGGTCACCATTCCGACGACGTTATCGAAACCTTTATGATGAACCTTATACACGAGGGCAGGGTGGGCTGCTTTTCGCCCGTTACATACCTTGACCGCAAGGATATCACCGTCATCCGACCCCTTATTTATGCGACCGAAAGGGAAATCCGCGGCTGTGTAAAAAGAAACGGACTTCCCGTAATTTTCAACCCCTGTCCCGCGGACGGAAAAACCGAAAGACAGTCGATGAAAGATTTTCTTGTCGACCTTGAAAAGAATTATCCGGGCGTTAAAAAACGCATATACGGAGCTTTGCAGCGTTCGGGTATCGACGGCTGGCACCCGACCGTAAAGGGAAGAAAATAATGTTGTCCCACCTATGATTTTAATTGAAGAAAGAGGCTGTAATTCAGCCTCTTTTATTTTTATAAAACCCTTGAAAAAAAGGATATTTTGTGCTATAATATAAATTGATATTATATGTGCATTACGGAGGAAAAAATATGGAAAGCAACGTAAGGGCGAAAGTAATTCTGCTCGGAACATCCTACGACCCGCAAAGGGTGGTGGCGTCCGCCGCAAAGCTTTGCTATTCGTCGTCGAATATAGAAGATCTCGTCGAAAAACAGAGCGAAGAAAAGACCGCGGCGTTTATTAAAATGCTTGTCGAAATGGGACACGAAAGCCCCATTGAACACGCTTCTTTTACTTTCGGAATTGAAAACGTTTCGAGAGCTTTGCTTGCCCAGATAACAAGACACAGAATTGCGTCTTTCAGCGTTCAGAGCCAGAGATACGTCAGAAACAATCAGTTCGAATTCGTAGTTCCTCCGAGAATAGAAAACGATCCCGAAGCTCTCGCGATTTTTGAGGAGCATATGGCTGCCTGCCAGAAGTCTTACGATAAACTTGCCGAGATATTGAAGAAAAACGAGAAAAAAGAATTTCTTGCCGCAGGTCTTTCGGAAGAAGACGCCGATAAAAAAGCGGAAAAAGCGGTTCTCGAAGACGCCCGTTTCGTGCTTCCCAACGCCGCGGCAACCAAAATGATAATGACGATGAACGCGAGAAGTCTTATGAACTTTTTTGCTCACCGCTGCTGCAACAGAGCCCAGTGGGAGATAAGAGACCTTGCGACCCAGATGCTTGTTCTCTGTAAAAAAGCAGCCCCTCAGCTTTTCTGCGAGGCGGGTCCGTCATGCGTTTCGGGTCCCTGCCGCGAGGGCAAAATGAGCTGCGGCAAGGCTGCGGAAATGAGAGAAAAATTCAGAAACCTTTAAGGAGAAAAAATGTATCTTTTTATTATAGAGGGAATTGACGGCAGCGGAAAAGCGACCCAGCTGTCTCTTCTTAAAACAAAACTTGAAAACGCCGGCAAAACTGTTATGCCGATAAGCTTTCCCAATTATGCCGACCGCTCTTCGGGTCCCGTTAAAATGTATCTCGAAGGCGAACTCGGAAAAGACCCGTCGGATGTCTCCGCTTACGCCGCGTCGTCTCTTTTCGCGATCGACCGTTTCGCGTCGTATAAAAAGACATGGGAAAAACCTTATAAAGACGGAACCGTCATAATTTCCGACAGATATGTTCTTTCGAATATAATTCATCAGGCGTCGAAACTTGCGGACGGCGAAAAAAAGGCTTTCGTCGAATGGCTTTACGACCTTGAATACAACAAGCTCGGAATACCGAAGCCGACAGCTTCCTTTTTTCTTGACGTTCCCCCCGAAGTCAGCATGAAGAATATCGAAAAGCGTTATTCGGGCGACGAAAGCAAAAAGGATATTCACGAGAAAAACAGACAATATATGAACGACTGCTATAAGA
>CAKSPP010000004.1 GCA_934481505.1 uncultured Eubacteriales bacterium | reverse complement strand
TCGTTCCTGTTCCTCGGTCCTACCGGCGTCGGCAAGACCGAGCTTTCCAAAGCTCTTGCAGAGGTGCTTTTCGGCGACGAAAACGCAATGATAAGAGTCGATATGTCGGAATATATGGAAAAGCATACCGTCTCGAAACTTATCGGCTCGCCTCCGGGCTATGTCGGATTTGAAGAGGGCGGTCAGCTTACCGAAAAGGTAAGAAGAAAACCCTATTCGGTAATCCTCTTCGACGAAATCGAAAAAGCTCACCCCGATGTTTTCAATATTATGCTCCAAATTCTTGACGACGGCATTTTGACCGACAGCCAAGGACGAAAGGTCGACTTCAAAAACACCGTTATTATAATGACCTCGAATATCGGTGCAAAGCTTATAACCAACGGTAAAAAGAGCCTCGGCTTTACCGAGTCCGCCGACGATTTCGAAAAAGATCAGGAAAAAATCAAGGAAAGCGTTATGGGCGAACTCAAAAACGCGTTCCGTCCCGAATTTCTTAACAGAATCGACGATATCATCGTTTTCGAGCAACTCTCAAAGGACGATATAAAAGAAATCGCAAGAAGACTTCTTTCGTCCGTCGAAAGGAGACTTGAAAAAATGAATATCAAAGTAACCGTCGACGACAGCGTTATCGACGCGGTTTCCGATAAAGGTTTCGACCCCGTTTACGGAGCAAGACCTCTTAAAAGAGCCATTCAGTCGACTGTCGAAGATAAGATCGCCGAAGCAATGCTTGAAGGCGTCTGCAAGGAGGGCGACAGCGTGACCGTTTCTTATAAAGACGGAACGACCGTTGTAACTCCCGACAAGGCGGAAACCGAAAAAGCAGAAACAGAAAAAACCGAATGATAAAAAAGCCGCAGGATTTTTCCTGCGGCTTTTGTGTAAAATGGGGAAACGGGAACCGAAAATCGGTTCCCGTTTCCTTAAAGAAGATATTGGAAAGAAAAAGAATTAATCAATTTTGGAAAATTCTATCGGGAACGTTATGTTCGTTCCGACAAAACTGCTTTCTCCCGAAAGACTTTTGAAAGTCATCTTGTCGCCCGATACGGAAAATTCAAGGTAAGAAGTCCAGTTTCCGTCGGAGGAAAGATATAATTTCGAGCCATCGGTTTTATATTGCCCCGATAAATCGTTTGTTCCGAAAGTTTCGTTTCCGACCGACATCTCAAAGGTATTGTCTTCCTTGAAGGAAAAAGTCCAGTCCATAGAAAGGAGACTGTCGGCAATTCCGAGAGATTTCAGAAGGGCGAGATGCTCTTCCGAAAGCGACTGAGCCGCATTTATCGTGGTTTTCCAGTTCCCGACAACAGAGCCGGAAGAGCAGGAAACAATAGCGAAAAGCATTGCCGCAGAGAGTATCAAAGCTAAAATTTTTACGGTTTTTTTCATAAAAATCACCATTTTTTTCTGTTTTATCTGATAAAACAGCGACTTCTTTCCGCGGATATACATTATACCATTATTTTTGCGGAATGTCAAGTCCTGTTTATAAAAATATTTTTTTTCTTACAATTAAGACACAATTATCAGAAATTTGTGCCGTTAAATCCCCAGTTGTCGATTTCGGAGTATTTTACATATATCCTGTCCGACGGAATTTTCGTGTTTTCCGAAATTATGCGGCAGACTTCGGCGGTGAGCTTTTCGTAATATTCGGGTCTTGCTTTTCCGAATATCGAAATTTCAGCGATTGCCGAGGGCGAAGACGAGCCGGCAAAGAACATTTCGTCCTGACTGTCAAACGAGACCATGAGCCAGCGTTCGGTTTTTCCGGGAAGAATTTCAATCGCTTTCCCGAATTCCGTTTTCATCTTTTCCGCCGTCTGTTTTTCGGCTCGGAACGGCGTTTTTACCGATATGTAAGGCATAGTGTATCCTCCGTTTTGTTTCTGAATATATTTTACCACATTCGACCGTCGGTGTCAACAAAAAACTTGATATTTTCCGAAATTTATGCTATACTCGGTAAAGATAGGCAGAGCAGAAACGAACTTTTATCGCCCGACTGCATCTTAAAAAGAAAAAATCCCTCGAAAATTTCTCTGCGGCGGGTGCACGCAGTTTTTACGGTGCGGATTTTTGGCATAACGACAAAGGAACCGCAGTGAATACTGTCGTATTTACAAGGTGCCTGCGAAAGTTAGGACGGAAATCAGTCCGTTAAAACCGATAATAGTTCGTTTCTGCTTTGCCCAGGGAGGGAACGGCATGAAATATTCGGAATGGCATCTTAAACGGTTTTCGGAGGGAGCTTCCCCTATTTTCCGCAAAGCCGACGATAACCTTACGGCGGCTCACCGTTTTCTTGTGAAGATAATTTCGCTTGACAGCCCCGAATATTCCCTGTTGCTTCTGCGATGTATCTACTTTTTCGTATTTTTTGCCGAGACCGATAAAAAGGGCAGAAATGTCGTCTCTTTTTCCGATATCAAAAACGCCTCGGGCTATGGGCTTTCGGTCAAAAACCCCTATCCCGTCTTTTTGAGGGCGGAAAACCTCGGAATAAAAAGTGAAATGCTGACACCCGACGGCACTCCGACTGTCAAACGCCGCGAAGCGGAATATGTTTCGCTTTCATTTTCTGACAGAAAAGTTTTTCGCGGTCTTGCCGAATTTGCGGAGGGAGCGGAAAAAAGATTTTCGCTTTCCGCAAGACAGCTTTACAAAAAGATGTTTTCCTATTTTGCCGCCGCCGACTTTTCCTTTATAAAGGAAGCCGACGACCTGTTTATAAAGGAATATTTTCTTGCGGGCTACGAAGACTATTTTTACAAAGCGACTTCCGAAATAAACGAGCTTCTTTCGTTTTCGGAGTTTTTCGCCGACTTCGAGACGGTGTATAAAGAAAATTTCGTGCAGGAAAGAATCGCGAGAAAAAGAGGGACGAAAACCTTTCTTTTCTCGGTCGAATTCGGAAAAAGAAAAGACAGTCTTTTGTTCCGCTTTAATCTGTCGACCCGTTCCGTTCTTAAAATTCTGCGGAAGATAAACGAGTTTTCGCAGGCGTTTGTTGTGCGTTTTCTGCATGACGGCGACTGCCGCTGCGACGACTGCCGACGGGGCGTCGGAAAGGTTATATATAAAAATAAGGTATATTCTTCGCCTCTTTCGGAGGGAATTTATTCTTTTCCGTTAAAAAATGAGGCGGATTTCAGCGACGCGGTGAAGATAATCGGAGAAATAATTTCGTCTTTACCCGCATATGCCCGTCTTCTTCGGGCTCTTGCCGCATATAAAGACGGAGAGGAAAGAAAATGAAACTCATACAAAAAGAATTGAAAACCGAAAGGCTTACCCTTTCAAGACCGTATATGACCGATGTCGAAGACTTCTATGCGGCTCTTTCCGACGGAGAAATTTTCCGCTATAACGCGTGGAATAAACACGATAACGCCCTTGAAACACTTGCTTTTCTCAATAATCTTATGATTCGCTGGGATAACGGGGCGACAGAATGGACGGTCCGCAAAAACGACGGGGATAAAGCCATCGGCATTGTCTGCGTGCGGTATTATCCGAAAGAAGAAGATGCCGCCGAGATAGGTTTCTGGCTTTCCGCCGCCGAACATAAAAAAGGCTACGGCAGAGAGTCGGTTGAGGCTGCCGTCAAATATATTTTCGAAAACTGCGGCGTAAAAAAGATGGTCGCGTTCTGCCACCCAAAGAATATCGCGTCGTTAAAAATCCTTGAAAAATGCGGGTTTTCCGTCGAGGGCGAAATCAAAAATGACTTTTCGGGCGAAGATTTCGAGCCGACCGACGTAATACTTAAACTTTCCGCTTTTAACTAAATTCCGCCGAAATTGCGTAATTGTGCTAACAAAAATTGCGGATATAATCTACTTGTAAAAACCGAAAGGAGCAATTTGTATGACCGACATCTATGAAAACGGCAATGAGTCCGTCAATGAAAATATCGAAATGACTTCCGACGAATATTCCGTCGAAGAAAAAGTTTCCGAAGAGAATGTTTCCGCGGAACCCGAAGCAAAAGTTGCTGCGGAAAAAGTCGAAGAAAAAATTCCCGAACCCCAAAAACCCGAAAATAAAAAACCGAAAAAAGAAAGACACGGCGGATATGCCGCTCTGTGGGTTGTTACCGCCCTTTGTCTTGCGATAAGCATTGTTTCTTTTTCGTTTACCGCATATCTCGGTTTGCAGAAAGAAGCTGCCGCCGCAACAACCCCGACAACCGAAAACAAAAACTACGAAACCGAAATTTCGCAGACCACCGATAAACTTACCGTCGCGGGCGTTGCCGAAAAAGTCAAACCCAGCACAGTAATGATTGTAACTCAGGTTCAGAGTTCGACCGCAACCGGGACCGGCATGGGCAGCGGATTTTTCATCACTTCCGACGGCTATATCGTAACGAATTACCATGTTATCGAAAACGCATATAAAGTCACCGTAACGACCGACGACGGAAAAGAATATGACGCAACAATTGTCGGCGGAGACGCTTCTTCCGATACCGCGGTTTTGAAAGTAGAGGGCGAGGGCTTTACGCCCGTAACGCTCGGCGATTCGACAAAAACCAAGGTCGGCGATCAGGTCGTCGCAATCGGAACGCCTTACGACACTTCCTTGCAGAATACCGTAACTTCGGGTTACGTTTCCGCGGTAAGAGATAACTACCGTTTCTCGAACCTCGGCAGAGTTTTGAGCGTTTTCCAGCATGACGCCGCGATAAACTCCGGAAACTCCGGCGGTCCTCTCTGCAATATGTACGGTGAAGTAATCGGTATAAACTCCGCGAAAATCGCTTCTTCGAACTATGAAAACATCAGTTTTGCAATTCAGATTTCAAGCGTTCTCGATATTATAAACGAACTTAAAGAAACGGGAATCGTCGATCGCCCGATGATAGGAATTACGGCGTCGACCGATTCGAATATAGGCGGAGCTCTCATTCAGAAAGTAACAAAAGGCAGTCCTGCCGAAAAAGCGGGAATTCAGGTCGGCGACCTTATCACAAAGGTTGACGGTCAGAGAGTAACTTCGACCGAAGAAGTTATCAGTTACTTCTCTCAGAAAAAAGTAGGCGACAGCGTTGTCGTCACCCTTCTCCGTGACGCCGACAGTATGGATGTCACCGTAACGCTCTTCTCGACAAAGGAATATAAGACCCTTGAACCCGATGCCGATTCGTCAAATCAGAACGGCAGCAGCCAGAACGGAAATAACGGCTGGTATAACGGAAACGATAACGGACAGAACGGAAACAACAGTCAGGGCGGAAACAACGGCTGGAACGGAAACGACAGTCAGAACGACCAGAACGATAACAGCGGAAGCTACGGCGGAAGTATCCGCGATTTCTTCAACAGAATTTTCAACTGATACACATCTTTATAAAGCCGACTGCGAAAATTTTTTCGCGGTCGGCTTTTTCTTGACTTTTCGGGGACTGTATGCTAAAATTAAACCGATAAAACTCTTCGAAAAGGAGCATAAAACATGGCGGATATTTTAATAATCGGCTGCGGTGTTATAGGGGCGGCGACCGCTTTCTATCTTTCGAGATACGACCTTGATATTGTTGTCGCCGAAAAGGAAAACGACGTTTCGATGGGGACGAGCCGTGCGAACAGTGCGATAATTCACGCGGGTTATGATCCCGAACCCGGAACTCTTGCGGCAAAACTCAATGTTGAGGGCAGCAAACTTGCCGAATTTCTTGCCCCGGAGCTTTCGGTTCCTTATATCCGCAACGGCTCTTTGGTTCTTGCGTTTGACGAAGAGGACGAAAAAACGCTTCTCCGCCTTAAAAACAACGCCGAGAAAAATGGTGTCGAGGGGGTTCGTATTCTCTCGAAAGAAGAACTTCGCGAAAAAGAACCCAATGTGTCTCCCGACGCAATTTCAGCTCTTTACGCTCCGACGGGAGCGATAATAAACCCGTGGGAATATACCCTTGCCCTTGCCGAAGTCGCCGTCAAAAACGGCGTTAAACTCGAAAGAAACACCGAAGTCTCGGGTATAGAAAAAGAAACCGACGGCTATATTGTAAAGACAAACAAAGGCGAGATAAAAACAAAATATATCATAAACTGTGCGGGAACTCACGCCGACGAAATTCATTCGTTCGTCGCGGCTCCGACCTTTAAGATGACTCCCGCGAAGGGCGAATATTATCTTCTTGATAAAAGTGCGGGTTCGACCGTTTCTCATACGGTTTTTCAGTGCCCGAAAGCGGACGGAAAAGGCGTGCTTGTAACTCCGACCGTTCACGGAAACTTGCTTGTCGGACCCGACGCCCTGCCGTCCGAAAAGGACGACACTTCAACGGTCGCGGACGGGCTTCTTTCGGTTAAAGAAAGAGCGAAAAAAAGCGTTCCGTCGGTCGATTTCAGAAGCTCGATAAGAAATTTTGCCGGGGTGCGAGCGAACACCGACAAAAACGATTTTATAATCGAATTTGCAGCCGAAAATTTCCTCGATATCGCGGGAATCCGCTCTCCGGGGCTTTCCGCCGCTCCCGCAATCGCACTTTATGCGATAAAAAAGCTGCGTAAAAACGGACTTGTGCTTTACGAAAAGGAAAAATTCGCGTCGACAAGAAAAGTTGTTCGTTTTTCGGAGCTTTCCGCCGAAGAAAAGAACGAAAAAATAAAGGAAAATCCGCTTTACGGAAAAATCGTCTGCCGCTGTGAAAAAATCACCGAGGGCGAGATAAGAGACTGCTTCAAATCGGAAATTCCGCCCGTGAGCGTCGACGGCGTTAAACGCAGAGTAAACGCGGGAATGGGCAGATGTCAGGGCGGTTTCTGTTCGCCGAGAGTTGTGGCGATTATAGCCGAAGAACTCGGAATAAAGACAGAAGACGTCTTAAAAGACGGAGAGGGCAGTTATATTTTAGCGAAAGGGGGCGGAAATCTGTGATTTACGATCTTATTGTCGTCGGGGGAGGCCCCGCAGGGCTTGCCGCCGCCGTTTCGGCAAAAAACGAGGGGCTTGAAAATGTCCTTGTAATAGAGCGTGACGGAGAGGCGGGAGGAATTCTCAATCAATGTATCCATAACGGTTTCGGGCTTCACTATTTCGGCGAAGAACTCACGGGCCCCGAATATGCCGGGAGATTTATAAAAAAAGCCGTTGAGTCGGGCGTCGAAATTTCGACCGATTCAATGGTTCTCGACATTACAAAAGATAAAGAAGTCCACTATATAAGTCCGCAGGGCTATACCGTCGCCGAGGCAAAGTCGATAGTCCTTGCGATGGGCTGCCGAGAGCGGACAAGAGGAGCAATCGGCATTGCCGGAACTCGTCCTTCCGGCGTTTTTACCGCAGGAACCGCACAGAGATATCTGAATATCGACGGCTACCTTTGCGGCAAAAAAGTCGTGATTTTGGGCAGCGGCGACATCGGGCTCATTATGGCGAGAAGAATGACCCTTGAGGGAGCGAAAGTGCTTGCCTGCGTCGAAGTTATGCCCTATTCCGGGGGGCTTACCCGAAATATCGTTCAATGTCTCGAAGATTACGGAATTCCGCTTTATCTGTCGCATACCGTGACCGAAATAAGAGGCAAAAACAGGGTTGAGGGCGTCGTCATTTCCGAAGTCGACGAAAATCGCCGTCCGATAAAAGGGACGGAAACATATACCGAATGCGATACGGTTTTGCTGTCGGTCGGTCTTATCCCCGAAAACGAGCTTACGCGGTCTGCGGGAATTTCCGTTGACAGACGGACAAACGGGGCGTATGTCTATGAAAATATGGAGACGGAAGCCGAGGGTATTTTCGCCTGCGGAAATGTCGTTCATGTTCATGACCTTGTCGATTTCGTTACCGAAGAAAGTATCAGAGCCGGAAAGGGTGCCGCCGAATATGTGAAAAACAATTTTTCGGAAAAAGGCAGAGTTTTCACTCTCGAAAACGGCGACGGAATTTCCTATACCGTGCCGCAGAAGATAAGAACGGCAAACGCAGGAAAGAAAACCGACGTGTTTTTCAGGGTAAACCGCGTTTTCAAAAAGAGCAGAATAACCGTCACTTCTCTCGGAAAAGAGATAGCGGCGTTTTCGCGTGAAAGAATGGCTCCCGGCGAAATGGAAAAAATATCGCTTCCCGAGGTTCTTCTCAAAAAAGCGGGAAACAATGTCATAAAAATCGGGGCGGAGGAAATAAAATGAAAGAACTTGTTTGCATTGTCTGCCCCAAGGGGTGCAGGCTTTCGGTCGACGAAGAAAACGGCTTTGCCGTAACAGGAAACAGCTGTCCGAGAGGCGAAGAATACGGAAAAAGAGAACTTTGCGACCCCCACAGAACCGTGACTTCAACCGTTCATATTTCGGGGGCTATGCACCCGCGGCTGCCCGTAAAAACCGACGGCGAAATAAAGAAAACCGATATTTTCAAGGTTATGCAGGTTATAAAGACCGTGAGAACCGAAGCTCCCGTCGAAACGGGTGAAATTCTGGTCAAAGATATTGCCGGCACGGGCGTAAACCTTGTGAGCACGAAAACGGTCGCGAAAATTAAGAAATAAAAATAGAGCGGAAAACAAATCTTGTTTTCCGCTCATTTTGTTTTGAAAATTATCTCTCTTCGGCGTGCTTTCCGGTGATATGCTCGCAGACAAGTTCAAGGCACAAAACCCTGTCTTTGCCGCCGGCGATTTCCTTTTCGGTATAATCGCTGTCATCGGTAAACTTCTTGCTTAATTTACGGCAGATTTCAATGGTTTTGTCGGGGTTTTCGACTTTGCGGATTCTGCCGAAAGCGATAACGCTTTTTACGGTGTTTATCCAGCCTCCGTCTTTCGGCGGTTCGACGGTGAAAATGCAGAAAGAAGCCTTGTCGCACTTTTCAACAGCCGAAACTTTGTGTCCCTCTTTTGCTCCGTGGAAATAGATTTTTCCGTCTTCGTAGTAAAAATCGAGGGGAATACCGTAGGGATAGCCTTCGTCTCCGAGAAGAGAAAGCACTCCGCGTTTTTAGGTTTTAAGCAGCATTACACATTCTTCGTGTGATAATTGCTGCTTTTTTCTTCTCATTTCTCTGAACATTTTATTCGCTGAATCCGAAAGAATTCGGGTCGTAGAGATCGTCGAGAAAATCCGAGCCGCCGAGCAGTTCTGCTATTTTTTTCGTCAACCTGCTGTTTCTTGTCGAGAAGATTTTGGATTTTTGCCGCCGCTTCTCCGCTTGTCGGAACTTTATAAACCGTCATCGACTGATCGTAAAATCCGTCTTCGTCAGCGGTTCCGGGTTCTGGTTCGTAAACGGTTATATAGTATAAATCGTCATTGCGGCTGATGGTGCAATAGTTTTCGGATATAAGACCGTCTTCCGTGCTGCGGTATATATCGGCGTAAGTGTCTTCGTAGGTATTTATGGAATATGGGTCTTTAACGGTATCGCCGAGTGCGATAATTTCTTTTATCGCCGCGATCTCATAGTCTTTGAGGTCTATACTTTCGGGAATGTCGATTTCACCGTCATATATAAGTGCCAGAAAAGAAGTTTCAAGCTGCATCGAATACTTCGTATAATTAGGATTTTTTATCTCTTCGACAAAATTATCGTAGATGTCTTCGCGGCAGTAATTGCGGCTGTCGGAAGAGTCATATAAAACATAATTTGCACAAATGATTTTTTTGTCTTTGTCGGTATATGCTGAAACTCCGACAATGCCCGAAAGAAGAACGGGAACGTCTTTTTCGGTTATGTAGACCGTATTATTTTCAATATAAGAAGAAATAAGGGAGTAGGTCAGTTCTGCATATTCGGAGCCGGCGGGCAATGGTTTGTATATTTTCCCATCATATAAAATCGTGCCGTCATCGTTTAAGAAAGCCTGTGCGTTTCTTGCAGTGTCGAGGGCATGACAGCCGGAAAGGGAAAAGCAAAGCACGGTGAGTGCAAAAACGAGAATTGCGGTTCTTATGAATTTTTTCATTTTGCTTCCTCCCTTATTCAAGATTGAGTTTTTTCTGGATTATGAGTTTTGTTATAATGAAATAAACGATTCCCATAATCACCGTGAAAATGATATAGAGGCAAATTGCAATATGTATTGATGTATACAGGTTTTTTGCGATAAATTCTCCGAGCCAGTCGAGTTTTCCGGCAATGGCAGCCATCGAGATTACCGAGGTTATAACGGTTGAAATTATCTGGCAGACAATGTAATATCCGAAGAAAATTCCGACCGAAAGAAGTCCGCGGTTCTTTTTCGACAACTGACCGAGAGCCATGCAGGCGTAGAAAAGGAGAATCGATGCGAAAAGAGCAACGAAAAGTGCGACGAAAATTTCAATGGCGTAAAGTGCGAAATTGCCCTGCGTGAATTCTATTATCTTTTTGAGAATATAGTTTCCCGCTTTGCCGACTTCGACAAGAACTTCGCCCGCCATTGCGATAACCATTGAAATAACGGTTGCCGCCGCTGTCGCGATAAAAGTGCCTGCCGCGACCAAAAGTTTCGCGAAAATATGCTGATTTACCGTTACCGGCAGGGTAAAGGAAAGATATCCCTCACGCTTGAACATATTTTGATAAAACCTTAATATTACAAGGCAAAGGGTCATAAAGTAAAGGAAAATACAAGCTATAACATACAAGAATATCGACGAGGAAAGTGCCAAGTCATAAGCTTCGGTATCGGCTTCGAAAAACTGGATTATACGGATAACGATTCCTATGCCGATTATTCCCATCTGAAAGGGGAACAGTTTGCGGAAATACGACTGAATTTCGTATTTCATCAGTTTTCCTACCATTTGAATACCTCCCTGAACATTTCGTCGACGCTCTTGCCGCTTTCTTCTCTGATTTCGTCGACGGTCTTCGTGAGCGTTATTTCGCCGTTCTGAATGAAGATAACGTCGTCGAGAACCTGTTCTATATCCGAAATAAGGTGGGTCGAAATGACGACCGACGCTTCCGGATTATAGTTGTTTATTATAGTTCTTATTACATAGTCTCTGGTTGCGGGGTCGACGCCCGCAATAGGCTCGTCGAGGATATAGAGAAGGGCGTTTCTGCTCATTACGAGAATAAGGCAGACCTTTTCTTTGTTTCCTTTTGAAAGAGTTTTGAGTTTCGCGGTCGGCTCAATTCCGAGATTTTCGAGCATTTTATACGCAAGCTCGGTTCTGAAATCGGAATAGAAGTCGGAAAACATCTTGACTATCTGATCGACCGTCATCCAGCTGTTTAAGAAGCTTTCGTCCGGAAGATATGCAACTATCTTCTTTGTTTCGACGCCCGGAGCCATTCCGTTTATCAGAAGTTTTCCCGATGTCGGCGTTAAAAGTCCGTTCGCGATTTTTATAAGAGTGGTTTTTCCCGAGCCGTTCGGTCCCAAAAGTCCGACTATTCTTCCGCTCTGAATTTCGAGATTTATGTTTTTCAAAGCAGGCTTGCTGCCGTAATTCTTCGAAAGGTTTTCGCATACGAGCAATCTACTCATACATTGTACTCCTTTATATAATTATAAATTTCATCGGCGGTCATTCCGAGTTTTTTCATCTCGGCAATATAGTCGGAAGTCTTGTTTTTCGCCATTCCCCCAACGGTTGCTTTCGCAAGCTCGGTGTTTTCTCCGACAAACCAGCCTGTTCCTCTGACCGAATAAATAAGCCCTATGCGTTCAAGTTCCGTAAAGGATTTCTGAACGGTATTCGGGTTTACTCCCGCGACTACCGCCAGCTCTCTTACCGACATGAGCCGGGAGCCGGGCGGAAATTCGCCGCTTGATATTCCGACGCAGACAAGCTCGCAGAGCTGCGGGCAGATCGGGCGGTCTTTATCCATGTTCCAATTCACGGTAGTGTTTCCTCCTTTGTATATCTTCTGTGTTACTGTAATAATACACGATATCGGACGGTTTGTCAAGAGGTTTGCAAAAAAAATATCCGCAAGCTTGCGGACATTTTTTAATATTCGATTATTTTTCGGTTATAAGGCAGGTCGCAAGGGCCTTTATTCCGAGTTTTTCGCCCGTAAATCCAAGCCCCTCTTCGGTTTTTCCCTTGACATTTACGGCGTCGGTCGGAAGATTGCAGGCTTTCGCGATGTTCTCCCTCATTTTTTCTTTATACGGAGAAATTTTCGGCTCTTCGGTGATTACCGTGCAGTCGATATTGACCGCCTTAAACCCTTTTTCGGAAAGCAGGCGGACGGCTTCGGTGAGAAGCAGGAGGCTGTCCGCTCCCTTATATTTCGGGTCGCTGTCGGGAAAATGCGTGCCGATATCTCCGAGACCTGCTGCCCCCAGAAGAGCGTCGGTCACGGCGTGCAAAAGCACGTCGGCGTCGGAATGGCCGAGAAGCCCTTTTTCGTGCGGAATTTCAACTCCGCCCAAAATAAGCTTTCTGCCTTTTTCAAATCGGTGAACGTCATAGCCTATGCCTGTTCTCATTTTATCCTCCGTAAAAAAATAAGGGAAGCCGTCGGCTTCCCTCGTTTTTTGGTTAAATTAGTCAGCAGAGTAGGGAAGCAGAGCTATCTGTCTTGCTCTCTTTATAGCTTCGGTAAGTTCTCTCTGGTGCATAGCACAGGTGCAGGTTACGCGGCGGGGAAGAATCTTTCCTCTTTCGCTGACATACTTTCTGAGTTTTGCAACGTCTTTATAATCTATCGAAGTGGCTTTGTCAGCACAGAACTGGCAAACTCTCTTCTTGGGTCTTCTTTTGAAGTTGTTTTCTCTTTCCATTTCAGTTTTGCTCCTTTCGTAAATTCATTTCGCAAAGATCAGAACGGGAGATCTTCTTCAATATCTCTGATATCTGCGAAGAAATCGTTCTCCGGGATATTCGAATAAGCTTCCTGATCCTTTTCGGGAGCTGCGGCGGCAGGTGCTTTTGCGGCAGCGGATGCCGAAGAAGCGTTTTTGCTTTCGCCGAACATAACTTCGTCAACAACAACACGGGGAGAACGCTGGTTTTTGCCGTCCTTGTCTTTCCATGTGTTGATTTGAAGACTTCCGAAAACGATGATGACGGAGCCTTTCTTGAAGTATTTGGAAACGAATTCCGCGGTCTTGTAGAAAGCGACGCAGTCGATAAAGTCTGCGGTCGGTCTTCCGTCGTCTCTCTGGGCGTTTGTAACTCTGCGGTTTACAGCGACTGTAAAACGGAGAACGGGAACATTTGATGCGGACATCTGAAGTTCGGGGTCTGCCGTAAGTCTGCCCATAAGGATTATCTTGTTGATATTCATATCTTATTCACTCCCTTTTCTTTTTTCGGCGGGTCTTATTTCTTTACGGTCATCAAACGCATAACGCCATCGGTGATGTTGGCTATACGGTCAAGCTCTTTTACAAGAGATCCCTCAGCCTCGAAATTGATGACTGCGTAGTAACCTTCTGTCTCGTAGTTTATAGCGTAAGCAAGACGCTTTTTACCCCAGACATCAACATTTTCGACTGTTCCGCCGTTCTCTGCGATAAGGGCTTTGAACTTTTCGACGGTTGCTTCGAGAGCCGCGTCGTCAAAAGTTTTGGTGCTGAGAACAAGAACTGATTCGTATTTGTTTCTGATTACCATTTTGTTTTACCTCCTTTTGGACATAAGGCCTGCGGTCGGCCGTAGGCAAGGACCGCTTTTGCGGATATCGGCGGAACGCTGAACGGACCGTGCCGATACAGTTTCAAGTATACAGTAAATATTCGGCTTTGTCAAGGGTAAAAACCGCTATTTTTTTACATTTTTCCGAAATTCTCCTTTTAGCTTAAAATAACTTGCTTTTTTCAATAATTTATATTATACTGTAATATAATAGGCAAAGTTTTGCCCTCTGAAACTAAGTCCCGAAAGGAAATGAAAATATGAAACTCGGAATAGTGGGACTTCCGAATGTCGGAAAAAGTACCCTTTTCAACGCCATAACCAACACGAAAGCGGACGCCGCGAACTACCCGTTCTGCACGATAGAACCGAATGTGGGAGTCGTCTGCGTACCCGATGAAAGACTTGATGTCCTCGCGAAAATGTACGACCCCGACAAGTATACGCCCGCAATAATCGAATTCGTCGATATCGCAGGTCTTGTCAAGGGAGCGTCGAGAGGCGAAGGACTCGGAAACAAATTCCTTTCGCACATAAGGGAAGTCGATGCGATAGTCCATGTCGTAAGATGCTTTGCGGACGAAAACATCGTCCATGTCGAAGGCTCGATAGATCCTATCCGCGATATCGAAATAATCGATACCGAACTTGTTTTTGCGGATATGGAAACCGCCGAAAAACGCCTTGACCGTGCAAGAAAACAGGCAAAAGGCGATAAAAAGGCTCTTACGGATGTCGCTCTTTTCGAAAAGGTTCTCAAATGTCTCGAAGAGGGAAAATGTATCCGAACTCTCGACCTTACCGAAGACGAAAAGAAAATCGTTGACGAATCGAACTTCCTCACTGATAAACCCGTTATCTACGCCGCGAATATGAGCGAAAAGGATTTCTCGGAGGATAACCCGTATTACAAGAAAGTAAAAGAATTCGCCGCGGCGGAAGGCTCGGAAGTTATTCCCATATGCGGAAAAACCGAAGAAGAGATTTCGGAACTCGACGACGATGAAAAAGCTTTGTTCCTCGAAGACCTCGGTCTCAAAGAAAGCGGACTTGCAAGACTTATAAAAGCTTCCTATTCGCTTCTCGGACTTATAAGCTACCTTACCGCAGGAAAGCAGGAAGTAAGAGCATGGACGATTAAAAATGGAACGAAAGCTCCCCAGGCGGCAGGCAAAATCCATTCCGACTTCGAAAAAGGTTTTATCCGTGCCGAAGTCGTTTCGTTCGACGATCTTGTCGAGTGCGGTTCGATTGCCGCCGCAAAAGAAAAAGGTCTTGTCCGGAGCGAGGGAAAGGACTATGTCGTCAAAGACGGCGACGTCGTTTTGTTCCGGTTTAACGTTTAATACGGAGATATTTTTATGAAAAGAAAATTTTTTGCCGCGTTTCTTTCGTTTGTGATTTGTTTTTCGGCATTCTCTTTTTCGTCGGGAGCCGTAACCCTTTCCGACGAAGACAAAACCTCGGTCGACGGCATGGTTTACGAAGCCGATATTTCGGAAATGCACGCCATGCTCGTTTCGGGGCTTATAACAAGCCGCCGCTTAACCGAAATCTACACCGAAAGAATAAACGAATATAACGGCACCTACAACTGCTTTATTACGCTTTGCGACAATGCTCTTTCGGAAGCCGAAAGCCGCGATAAAACGCTTTCGGAAAAAACCGATGTTCCACGTCTTTTCGGAATCCCCGTCGTTATCGGCGACGATATCGACCTTGCGGGAGAGGTTTCGACGAGAGGTGAAAGCCGCAAAGGAGCGAAAGCCGAAACCGACGCCGATGTCGTTAAATATCTTAAAGAAAGCGGAGCGGTAATTGTCGGAAAAACAAATATCAGCACTGCGGCGAGAGCTCTTAACTATACGATAAGCACCGTTTCGGGCGAAACGAAAAACGCCTATTCGAAAAATCTTTCGGCGGGCGGTTCTTCGGGAGGAGTCGCCTCTTCCGTGTCTCTTAATATGGCGGCTGCCGGTATCGGCGGCGATTCAAACGGCGGACTGCTGCTTCCTGCGGCTCTCAACGGCTGTTTTGCTTTGAGAACTACGGAAGGCTCGATTTCGACAAGCGGAGTTTATCTTCGCGATTCTTCGGGAACGGTCGGCGGGGTTGCCCGTTCGGCTGCCGACCTCGCGATAATGACCGACGGAATTACTGGAGGAAAAAACTCTTATTTTGACAATCTGAATTCCGACAGCCTTGTGGGGCTTCGCGTGGGAATACTTACCGAGCTTTCGGAAACGACTTCTTTTTCTTCCTGGACGACGAATGCCGCAGATACCGAAACAAGGGAACTTTTCCTTGCGGCGGTTGCGGAACTCGAAAAATGCGGCGTTACGGTAGTCGAAGTCTCTATCCCGAATCTTTTTGATTTATATACGAAAAGCACATATTCGACGGGCGGAGCGAAAACCGTCGCCGACGAAAGATATTATTCGGCTTTCAAAAAGGTGCTCGACGACAATTCGCTTTCGGCTCTGATTTTCCCGACCTATCTTTCCGCTCCGAACTCCGCGGGAAGAAACGCCGAGGGATATCCCGTTGCCGACTATGAAAATTTCGTAATCACTCCGGGTTACCTTTCTTCGGTTCTCGGAACACCGGAAATCACCGTGCCTGTCGGAAGACACTCTTCGGGGGCTTCTGTCGGAATGGAAATTTCGGCAAGCCGCGGCGAAGAACAGAAACTTCTGAATATCGCATATTCTTTTGAAAAGCGTATGGAGACAAGAGAGACGCCGACATCGGCTCCGAGCCTTTACGAAAGCGGAGAGACGACCGTTGTCAAAATGATGTTCAAGTATAAAACCGGTCCGTTTGAATTTCTGAATTCTTTCTATTCGGAACTCGGACTTTCACAATAAAAAGGAGAAGATAAAATGGGACTTAACATTGCACAGAAACTTATAAAAAGTCACCTTGTTTCGGGAGAGATGATTCCCGGCAAGGAAATTTCGATAAAGATCGACCAGACTTTGACTCAGGACGCCACCGGAACCATGGCGTACCTTCAATTTGAGGCTATGGGAATAGATAAGGTCAAAACCGAACTTTCCCTTTCCTATATCGACCACAACACTTTGCAGTCGGGTTTTGAAAACGCCGACGACCACAAATATATCCAGACCGTCTGCAAAAAACACGGCGTTTACTTCTCGAAACCCGGAAACGGAATCTGCCACCAGCTTCACCTCGAACGTTTCGGCGTTCCCGGAAAAAGCCTTGTCGGAAGCGACTCTCATACCCCGACCTGCGGCGGTATAGGAATGCTTGCAATCGGCGTCGGAGGTCTTGACGTTGCCGTCGCAATGGGCGGCGGAGCGTTTTACCTCAATATGCCGTATGTCGTAAAGGTAAATCTTACGGGTCATCTCCGTCCCATGGTTTCCGCAAAAGACGTTATTCTCAAACTTCTTGAAATAATGACCGTCAAGGGCGGCGTCGGAAAAATAATCGAATATTCGGGCGAGGGGGTAAAAACCCTTACCGTTCCCGAAAGAGCGACGATAACGAATATGGGTGCCGAACTCGGAGCAACCACCAGCATTTTCCCGTCTGACGAAATGACGAGAGACTTCCTCAAAGCACAGGGCAGAGAAAAGGATTACACCCCGATTTCAGCCGACGAAGACGCAGAATATGACGAAGTTATAAATATAAACCTTTCGGAGCTTGTTCCTCTTGCCGCTTGTCCCCACAGCCCCGATAACGTCGTTCCCGTCGCAAGCCTTGCGGGCGGAAATATAGATCAGGTCTGTATCGGTTCCTGCACAAACTCTTCTTACACCGATATGATGAAAGTCGCCGCAATTTTACGCGGGAAAACCGTTGCCGATAACGTTTCTTTGGTTATCGCTCCGGGTTCCCGTCAGGTTCTTACGATGCTTGCCGAAAACGGTGCTCTTGCGGATATAGTCGCCGCCGGAGCGAGAGTTGTCGAATGTGCGTGCGGACCGTGTATCGGAATGGGTCAGTCCCCGAAATCGAAGGGCATTTCCCTCCGTACTTTCAACAGAAACTTCGAGGGCAGAAGCGGAACAAAAGACGGACAGGTCTACCTTGTTTCTCCCGAAACCGCCGCGGCAAGTGCGATAGCGGGCGTTTTCTGCGACCCGACAACCCTCAAAGACATTGACGTTTCGGTTAAAATGCCGTCTCATTTCAAGATAAACGACAATATGATAATTCCCCCGGCAAAAGAGGGCGAAGATGTCGAAGTTGTCAGCGGACCTAATATAAAACCGTTTCCCCTCAACACCGAACTTGACGAAACGCTTGAAAGAAAAGCGGTTCTTAAAGTCGGCGACAATATCACCACCGACCACATCATGCCTGCGGGTGCCAAAATTCTCCCCTACCGTTCGAATATTCCGTATCTTTCGAAATTCTGCTTTGCGGTCTGCGACGAAAGCTTTTCCGAAAGAGCGAAAGAATGGGGCGGCGGATTTATTATCGGCGGCGTAAACTACGGTCAGGGGTCGAGCAGAGAACATGCGGCTCTCGTTCCTCTTTACCTCGGAGTAAAGGCGGTTATCACAAAGAGCTTTGCGAGAATTCATAAAGCAAACCTCATAAACTCCGGAATTTTGCCGCTTACCTTTGAAAACGAAGCGGATTACGACAAAATCGATCTCGGCGACGACCTTGTTCTCGAAAATATCAGAGCAGCCGTCGAAAACGGAGGAAAAGTCGTTCTTAAAAACAAAACAAAGGGTATTGAAATCCCCCTCGTTTCGGATTATTCCGAAAGACAGAGAAAACTTCTTCTTGCCGGCGGACTTCTCAACTATACCGGCAAAAATGTCAAGAAATAACAAAAGGAGGGCGTTATGAAAATAATTGCCCAGAACAAAAAAGCGTATTTCGACTATTTCGTTGAGGAAAAATATGAAGCCGGCATAGAGCTTTTCGGAACCGAAGTCAAGTCCGTCCGCCTGGGACAGATAAACTTAAAGGACAGCTATTGTTCTATCGACAACGGTCAGATTTTTGCTCTCGGCGTTCATATTTCCCCTTACGAAAAGGGAAATATCTTCAATAAAGACCCTCTGCGTCCGAAAAGGCTTCTGCTGCACAAAAAAGAGATTTTGAAACTTTTCGGAAAAGTCAAGCAGGCAGGCTATTCGGTCATTCCTCTTTCGGTTTACCTTAAAGGTCCTCTCATGAAAATGGAAATAGGTCTCTGTAAAGGTAAAAAGCTTTACGATAAACGCGAAAGCATTGCGAAAAAGGACGCCGAAAGAGAGATAAACAGAAGAATGAGGGACAGAACTTGATTATTTTGGGAGTTGACCCCGGAATTGCGACCGTCGGTTACGGAATGGTCGAATATGTCGGGAATAAATTTGTCGCGTCCGATTACGGAGCGATTCTGACCCCGGCAAAAACCGACCTTGAAGACAGACTCAACACGATTTTCGACGAACTCTGCCGTCTGATTTCCTATTATAAAGCGGAAAATCTGGCGGTCGAGGAGCTGTTTTTCAACACTAACGTAAAAACGGGGATTGCTGTCGCCCACGGCAGGGGGGTAATTCTTCTTGCCGGAAAAAAATCGGGCGTTCCTATTTACGAATATACGCCGCTGCAAGTAAAGCAGGCGGTTGTCGGCTACGGAAGAGCCGAAAAACAGCAGGTCATGGCAATGGTCAAAATGCTGCTCAATTTGCAGAAAATTCCGCGTCCCGACGACGCTGCGGACGCTCTCGCGATGGCTATCTGCCACGCCCACACCCTGAGATAACGGAGGAAGACCCGTGTATTACTACTTAAAAGGAAAACTTGCCCTTATAGATCCGTCTCTTGCGGTCGTCGACTGCGGAGGGGTAGGGTATAAATGTGCGATAACGGGAACGACCTATTCGCAGATATGCAAAGAAACCGAAGTGAAGCTCTATACCTATCTTAATGTAAGGGAAGACGCCATGGATCTTTTCGGCTTTGCGACCGAAGAGGAAAAGAACTTTTTTATAATGCTTCTTTCGGTAAGCGGAGTAGGCCCTAAAGCCGCTTTGTCGGTGCTTTCCGAACTTTCGCCGTCGGCACTTGCCGCTGCCATCGTTTCGTCCGACGTCAGAAAAATAACTGCGGCTCAGGGAGTAGGCCCCAAAATGGCTCAGCGTATCTGCCTTGAACTCAAAGATAAAATCGCGAAAACGGGCTTTGAACCGACAGCCGAAATGCCGTCGCAGGGCTTTGCCGCAGCAGGCGTGAGAGAAGAAGCGGTCGCGGTTTTGACCGAACTCGGTTATTCGAAATCGGACGCAGACTCGGCGGTAAGAAAATGCTCCGCCGAAAACACCGAAGACCTTGTGCGTCAGGCTCTCCGCTATTTAAGCAGACTTATATAGGAGGTATTAAATGGAATTCGATGACGAAAGACTTCTTTCCGCCCACGCGATGAACCGTGCGGAAGAGGATACCGAACAATATTTAAGACATCATACGCTTGACGAATATGTCGGGCAGGACACCGTAAAAGAAAATCTTAAAATTTTTATAGAAGCCGCAAAAAAAAGAGAGGACAGCCTCGACCATGTTCTTTTATACGGCCCTCCGGGTCTCGGAAAAACGACTCTTGCGAATATCATCGCTTCCGAAATGGGCGTTTCGATAAGAGTTACGAGCGGACCCGCCCTTGAAAGAACGGGCGATATCGTCGCTTGCAGGACGGCGACATTCTCTTTATCGACGAAATCCACCGTCTTTCCAGAACCGTCGAAGAAGTTCTTTACCCCGCAATGGAAGACTACGAATTCGATATAATCCTCGGAAAAGGCCCGTCGGCAAGGTCTATCCGTTTCAATCTGCCGAAATTCACCCTTATAGGGGCGACGACCCGTTCGGGTCAGCTTGCGGCTCCTTTCCGCGACAGATTCGGCGTTATCGCAAGGCTTGAACTTTATTCGAACGCCGACTTGACGAAGATAGTCAAGCGTTCGGCGGGAATTCTCGGAATAAAAATCGACGACGAGGGGGCTTACGAAATCGCTTCCCGTTCGAGAGGAACTCCGCGAATCGCGAACAGACTTCTCAAAAGGGTAAGGGACTTTGCCCAGGTTCTCGGCGACGGTATTATTCATAAGGAAATTGCCGACAAAGCTCTCGATAAACTCGAAATCGACAGGCTCGGTCTTGACAACGTAGACAGAATGATGCTTGAAGCGATAATCAGAAGCTTTAAGGGAGGCCCCGTCGGTCTTGAAACTCTTGCCGCTCTTGTCGGCGAAGAACCCGTAACGATAGAAGATGTTTACGAACCGTATCTCATGCAGCTCGGTTTTCTTGCGAGAACTCCGAGGGGAAGATGTGCGACCCCGGCGGCATACGAGCATCTTGGTTTTAAGTATGAAGCAAAATAGCAGAAGGTGAAAATATGAAATTTGCAAAAAGAGCGGAGGGAATGAAACCGTCCGCGATAAGGGAAATTCTCAAAGCGATGAGCGATCCGACGCTTATTTCGCTTGCGGGAGGAAACCCCGACCCCGAAAGCTTTCCCGTAAAGGAAATGGCTGAAATTTCCCAAAATCTTTTCCTTAACAATGCCGCAAAAGCATTGCAGTACGGAATTACCGAGGGCTATACGCCTTTAAGGGAACAGATGAAAGAAAGG
This sequence comes from uncultured Eubacteriales bacterium, assembly GCA_934481505.1. Lineage (GTDB taxonomy): Bacteria > Bacillota > Clostridia > Oscillospirales > UBA644 > Geddesella. The sequence continues at coordinate 301 of CAKSPP010000004.1, read as the reverse complement.
CTCGAAAAGAAATTCAATATAAATAAGGAAGCTAACGAGCTTATAATAACGACCGGCGGTCAGCAGGGGCTTGACCTTACCTGCCGCGTGCTTTGCAACGAAGGAGATATTGTCGTCTGCGAAAATCCGTCTTTTCTCGGAGCTCTCAACTCTTTCAGGTCGTTTGGTGCGGAGCTTGTCGGAGTTCCGGTTGACGACGACGGAATGAATATGGAAGAACTCGAAAATGTTCTCAAAAACACAAAGAACGTCAAAATGATTTATACCATTCCGACTTTCCAGAACCCGATGGGCGTCACGA
>CAKSPP010000003.1 GCA_934481505.1 uncultured Eubacteriales bacterium | reverse complement strand
TCGAATTTATAACCACAGCGGAAAACGAAAAGTTTGAGCCGCTCTGCAAAAAACTTCTCGGAATATAGGAGGAAATATGTATCCCGACAGAAAAACCGCCGAAAGAGAACTTGAAATTGCGGGAAAACTCAACCCAGGACCGTGGACAAAACATTCCGAAAATGTGGCGAAAGCCGCTGAAATAATTGCCGGAAAATGCGGGGAAAATCCCGAAAAAGCGTATGTTGTGGGACTGCTTCACGATATCGGACGTCGGACGGGAATTGCCGCCGTAAGGCATATTATAGACGGCTACGATTTTGCGACGGAAAACGGCTGGGACGAGGTCGCAAGAGTCTGCCTTACCCATTCTTTTCCCGTAAAAGATATCGACGCCGATATCGGCAAAAAAGATATCACGCCCGAACAGTATGATTTTATCAAAAAGTTTCTCGAAGATGCCGAATATGATTTTTACGATAAACTGATAATTATGTGCGATTGTCTTGCCGACGCGAACGGGTTCTGCATTTTGGAAAAACGCTTTGTAGACACTACCCGCCGCTACGGCAGTTTCCCGTTTACCGTCGACCGCTGGAACAAAACTTTCGAATATAAAGAATATTTCGAAAGCCTTGCAGGCTGCTCGGTTTATAAGCTGCTGCCGGGGATTGAAAACTGCATATACAATTAAAAAAATGAGCTGTAAACCGAAAAGTTTACAGCTCTTATATTTGAATGGAAAAATGTTCGCTTAATAAGCTTTACCCCAGTAAACAAGGGCTTTTGCGGGTTTGCCGCAGACGGGGCAGACATCTCCGATAGGCTCTTCGCCGAACGGCATACATCTCGAAGTCGCGGTGGTGTCTTCCTTGACTTTCTTTTCGCAGGCTTCGTCGCCGCACCACATCATTTTTACAAATCCGGGTTTGGTCGCGATATTTTCCTTGAATTCTTCGTAGGTTCTCGCTTCGCTTATGTGGCTTGCAAGGAATTTCTTTGCTTTTTCGAGCATGTCTTCCTGCATTTTTTCGAGGAGCGTTCCGACCGTTTCTTCAAGTTTCTCAAACGGAATTTCGGTCTTTTCTCTCGTGTCGCGTCTGACGGCGGTGACGATACCTTTTTCGATATCTTTGGGACCTATCTCGATACGGAGAGGAATACCCTTTATTTCCTGTTCCGAGAACTTCCAGCCGGGGCTCTTTTCGGAAAGGTCGCATTTGACGGCAAAGCCCGCTTTTGCAAGTCTCTGTCTCATTTCTTCGGCTTTTTCGGAAACTCCCTCTTTATGCTGGGCAATGGGAACGACCATTATCTGGGTCGGAGCGATTCTCGGCGGAAGAACAAGCCCGCTGTCGTCGCCGTGAACCATGATTATCGCACCGATAATTCTTGTCGAAAGACCCCACGAGGTCTGGTGAACATAAGAAAGTTTATTGTCTTTGTCGGTATACTGAATATCGAACGCACGGGCAAATCCGTCGCCGAAATAGTGGCTGGTGCCTGACTGCAACGCTTTTCCGTCGTGCATGAGTGCTTCGATTGTGTATGTAGCTTCCGCACCCGCGAATTTTTCCTTGTCGGTCTTTCTGCCTTTAACTACGGGAATAGCAAGGTATTTTTCGACAAAATCCGCATATACGTTGAGCATCTGCTCGGTTCTTTTTATAGCCTCTTCGGCTGTCGCGTGGGCGGTGTGACCCTCCTGCCACAAGAATTCGGCACTGCGTAAAAACGGACGGGTGGTTTTTTCCCATCTTACAACGGAGCACCACTGATTGTAAAGCTTCGGCAGGTCTCTGTAAGAATGTATTATCTTCGAGTAAAAATCGCAGAAAAGCGTTTCGGAGGTCGGGCGGACGCAAAGTCTTTCTTCGAGTTTTTCGTTGCCGCCGTGGGTTACCCATGCGACTTCGGGAGCAAACCCTTCGACATGATCCTTTTCTTTCTGCAAAAGACTTTCGGGAATGAACATCGGCATATATACGTTTTCAACGCCCGTTTCTTTGAACATTGCGTCGAGAGCGTGCTGGATTTTTTCCCAGATAGCATATCCGTTCGGGCGAATTATCATACAGCCCTTTATCTTTGAATATTCGATGAGTTCGGCTTTTTTTACGACGTCGGTATACCACTGTGCAAAGTCTTCGCTCATCGGCGTGATTTCTTTTACGAGTTTGTCAGCCATTTTGATACATCCTTTTCGAGATTTGAATTCAACTGATATAATAGCATAAAAACGGGAAATTGTCAATCTTGCCGAGGATTTCAAAAAAAATTAAATATTTAGGTGTATTTCACAATTACGCGGTCGGGAATATGTGCAAATTGCACAATTACAAAAAAAAACACCTAAAAAATTTGCAATTATATCCCAAATTTATAACTTATTCATATTGAAATTTGAGACGCCGTTTGTTATAATATATACTACATTAAACTGTACCGAAATTTACGGTTGATTTTTTTTGGAGGTCGTCAAATGAAAAAAACGGTAAAGACTCTTCTTTCGTTTGTGCTGACTCTTGTTGTTATCTGCTCCCTTTCCGCCTGTTCGGGTGCTCTTTCGAATTCGGAGTGGAACAACGATATCAGTACTGTTCAGAGAAAGAAATCCGAGGCTCACAGCCCCCTTTCTTCCTACAAAACGGTTGAAGATGCAACCAAACTTTCCCTTAAAGACGAAAATAACTCAAACTATATGAGTCTTAACGGGACATGGGATTTCGCTTTCGTTACGAAAGTAACCGATATCCCGTCGTCTTTCGTTCAGACTAACTTCACTTCCGCTTCCGGCACCGTCACTCCCGGTTCTCAGGGAACCGCCGACATTACCTGGGGCGAAATAACCGTGCCCGGCGTATGGGAAACTCAGGGCTACGGCAACGCGGTCTATACTCCGCTCAGCCGTTATCCGTGGGATTCTTCCGTAACGCCCGCAAAAGCTCCCGAAAATAATGAAATCGGTCTTTACAGAAGAACATTCGACGTTCCTGCCGATTGGAAAGGTCAGAGAGTCGCGATAAGCTTCGAGGGCGTTCAGTCCGCGTTCTACGTTTATGTAAACGGAGAGCTTGCAGGCTATGCCGAAGACAGCTTTACGACCAAAGATTTTGACATAACCAAATATGTCAAGGCAGGTCAGACCAACACCGTTGCCGTTCAGGTTGTAAAATATTCCGACGGCAGCTGGCTTGAAGCTGTGGACTCGGTAAAATACGGCGGTATCTACCGCGATGTATATCTTACCGCGTTTCCCGAAAACAAAATCATGGATGTCGCTTTCGAAACCATTTTGAGCGACGATATGTCGGGTGCAATGCTTCAAACGACCGTTTCCGTTGCCGATTATGCGGACAAGTCCGGTTCGGGTCACACCGTTAAGGTTTCCGTTTACGACGCCGACGGCAAACTCGTAAGCGAAGACACCCAGCTCGGAACAACCGTTAAATACGCTTCCAAAAAAACAGCCAACCTTTATTATAAAGGAGAGATCGGAGGCCGTGTAAGCGTTTCCTCTCCCAAACTCTGGACCGCCGAAACTCCGTATCTTTACACCGCGGTTGTCGCTCTTTATGACGAGAACGGCAATCTCCTCGACGTAACAAATCAGAAAATCGGAATTCGTTCCCTTTCTCTTACGACCGACGACGAAGGACATCAGACACTTGCGATAAACGGAAAACGCATCGTCCTCTACGGCGTAAACTATAACGAACATGATCCCGAAACCGGAATTGCTCTTTCCGAAGAAAAGATGATTTCCGATATCAAGCTCATGAAAGAGCTTAATATAAACGCTGTCCGTTCTCCCGGACGTGCTCTTTCGACAACTTTCCTCGATCTCTGCGATGAATACGGTATCTATGTCGTCGACGACGCGGCGGTTTCGAGTAATCCTTATTCCGATAAGGAAGATCAGTCCATCCCGGGCGATCAGTCCATCTGGCAGACCGCAACCCTCGACAGACTTATCAATGTAATGGAAAGAGACAAGAACCGTGCGTCTGTTGTCGTCTGGTCGATAGCCAACCACTCCGGCGAAGGCTCGCAGTTAAACTTCCTCAAAACCTACTTGCAGAAAAACGATTCCCGTCTTCTTATCTATGACGGTATGGAATCGGTTACCGATATAATGGTCGCTTACGACTGGGATATCTCCTCCGTATACGACTACATAGACACCACCGCAAACAAGAAACCCGTTATCGTTCAGACCGATGCTTTGGGACTTCTCAACGGTGCGGGCAACGTCAAGAGCTATGTCGATCTCTTTATGAACAACGCGGCTCAGGGCGGCTTCCTTGCTAACTGGATAGACAACGCAACAAAGAGCGGAGACAGCCTCGTCTATTCTTCCGACGCAAGCGACGGATACCTTGCTCTTAAAGGTATTCTCAATGCCGACAGAACTTTGCAGTCCGACGCAGAAGAATTCCGCAGAGCATATTCTCCCGTTGCGATCTCCGCGGTAAACGCTTCCGCAGGAACTTTCAAGGTAACGAACAGAAACCTCTTTACTTCTCTTGATAACTACAAGATTTCCTACGCTATATACGCAGGAAACAATAAAGTTTCCGAGGGAGATGTCACCGGACTTAATGTCGCTCCCGGCGAATCCGCAGAGTTTACCGTTCCTTACGGTTCGCTCCAGGCAAACACCGAATACTTTGTTGATTTTACCGTTAAATATGCGACCGCTCCCGCATGGGCGGACGGAAAAGATGTAACCGTCACCACCGAACAGTTTGAAATAACCGCGTTTGCAACAACTCCGAAAACCGCCGTTTCAAACACTTCGGGAAATGCCTTTACGACTTCTTCCTTTGCAATTCCTAATGTAACGACCTCCGCCGTCAACGCGGCTCTCGGCGAATTCTATTTCGATAACTCTTCGCTTGCCGACCTCAACGCTTTCTATACTCTTTCTTACAGAATCATAGAAAACAACACTCAGAAAGATTATGTAAAGCAGGAGACCGGCGAAACATGGCAGTCTCCCGGAAAGGTCGTTCTCACGGAAGGCACTTACGCCGAATTCTCCGTTCCGGCAGGCTCTTCCGAATATAAAGTCAAAATTCCTTATGATGTAAACGGAGTTTCGACGGGCGAATATCTCGTTGAACTCACTCTTACGACAAAAGCCGCAATCGGCGATATCCCGGCAGGCTACGAAGTCGTTTACACCTTCGATAAATCGAACCTCGGTTCCGAAATTCCTTTCAAACTCGATCCTTCGAGAACCCCCGTCGCGGTCGTTGATGAAAACGGAAAAGAAGTTCTTGACGAAAAAACGCTCAATCCCGTTATGACAGGCGGCGACCCCGTTAAAAACACAAGAAAAGCTTATGAAGCACAGAGCTACTTTGCCGAGTATTCTTCCTTTATAAATCTCGATAACGGAAATGTTTCGATTTCGATAGATCCGTCGACCGGACTTATAACGAAATATACCGTGGGCGGCACCGATATCTTCGCTTCCGGTTCAAATTCCCCGATAGGCAACTTCACCCGTCAGTCGACAGGCGGAGACCTCGCAGGCGGATATTCGACAACCGAAAACAAAGCTCTTCTCAATACGATAAGCAGCTCGACCGAAGGCAAAAACCTCGTCGGCAATGTCGTAACGACAAAAGTTTCGGACAGCCACTGGAAAGTTTCGGCAAGATATGCCCTTGCTTCCTATCCGTATGCGTCCTTTAAGAACGACGCTCTCAACGTAGATTACACCGTCACTTACGATATTTACGCAAACGGCGAAATCTCCGTTACCGTAACTTACGATTCTTCGATCGACCCGTCGGTTGATCCTTACGAACTTTCGAATGTTCTCACTCTTGCTTCGGGCTACGAAACCATGACATGGTTCGGAAGAGGTCCCGGCGAAAGCTACTCCGATAAACTTGCGGATACGAGAGTCGGACTTTTCGAAAATGTCAAAATAAACGACCAGCTTGAAGATTATCTTGCAATGACCGATTCCGGCAACAAGTCGGACGTTCGCTGGGTAGCTCTTAAAAACGCTTCCGGCAACGGCGTTATGATTTCGAGCGATACCGCAAACTTCGACCTTAATGTTTCGAGATGGTATCCGTGGGCACAGGATTCCTATTCGAGAGATTATCTTGATAAGGACACCACGATTGTAAGAGTAATCGGCAAGGCAAGAGGCGTAAACTCCGGTAAAGTTTCCGAATCGTTCTTCTATCTCAACGGTTCCTACATCAATCCGGGTACTCTTTACAGTTACAGCTACAAACTTTCTCCGATAACTTCTTCGACAAACCTTTCCGCTAAGGCTGCCGAAACAATTTCCGACGCAACCCCGCTTTCGACCGAATCGAAGACTATTGCTTCCGGAACGGCTTACGCTTTGAGAAATGTTTCCGACGGAGACCTCTATCTCTCTTCCGACAGCGAAAAAGGTATCGTAATGGCAATCGGCAGGGGCTCCGCAAATCAGATCTGGGCTAAAGAAGAAACTCAGACGATGCTCCCGAACACCTTTGCTTTGAAGAATGTAGGTAAGAACAGCTATCTTACCGCAGTAGGCAACGACGCTAACGGTCTTGCAACCGAACTCGGTCTCGGAGCTTATAACGGTTATCTCTGGCAGAACTTCTTGCAGGATAACACAAACGAACTTTACGCCGCACAGCTTTCTTACGCTCTGACCCCCGTTTCTTATGACAACACTTTCTATCAGGGTTCGAGAATCGCTCTCATGCCCCGTGCTTCCCGTGAAGAGTCCGCATGGAAGTTGATTGAAACAGATGGCGGATATCTCTTGCAGAACACAAAGACCGGCTACTACCTCACCGCAGCAGACAGTCTCACCGCAAGAACTTCTCTTATCGGCGAAATACTCAACAGAACGAGAAATTATTCTCCGTCCGTTGATTGGAGCCTCTACTCCTCCTTCTCGGGTGCGGCGGCAGGCGACAGAGGAGCAAGCGACTGGGTCGCAACCTCTTCTACCGTAACTCTTTGGGATCTTCTTCCCGCAGCTTCTCAGAAGTGGGTATTCACCGCTTCCGGAAACGGCTACACCGTTCAGAACACCGCAACGGGCAAATTCCTTGCTATTTCCGACGGCAAACTTGTCGAAGCGGCAGCAGGCACTGTCTTTACCGCAAGAGCAGAGGGCAGCAAGTTCTATCTTTACGACGCACAGTCGGGTCTTGCACTTACCGCAAAGAATTCGGCTGACGGCATGAAGATTGACGCTTCGCCTCTTAGATACGCGGCAGCTCAGCTCTGGGATCTCGAATCCTCTTCCGACCTTGCAATAAACCTTGAAGCAGGAAACGACTGGTTCACCATAGGAGCTGAACAGACCATCAGCGAATAAAAGGAAAGTAAAAAAGACCGGATCGCAAAACAAGTTTTGCTATTCCTTTTGTCAACAGAATTGAAGAAGACTGTGATTTTTTCGCAGTCTTCTTTTTATATATATTGACTTTAATATTATTTTCGTATATACTTAAACCACAAAACATTACGGAGGTACATTCATGGAAATTGCTTTGATAATCATTGCGGTAATAGTGCTTATTCTTATTTTTACAAACATAAGAATAGTGCCGCAGGCGACGGAATTCGTCACCGAATTTCTCGGAAAATATAAGACCACATGGTCGGCGGGACTTCATGTCAAGGTTCCGTTTCTTGAAAGAATTGCGAAAAGGGTAACGCTCAAAGAACAGGTCCTCGATTCACCGCCGCAGCCTGTTATCACGAAAGATAACGTAACAATGCAGATAGACACCGTCGTTTATTTCAGAATTTTCGACGCAAAACTCTACGCATACGGTGCGGTAAATCCGATAGGAGCTCTCGAAAACCTCGCGGCGACGACTTTGCGTAATATCGTCGGTGAAATGGAACTTGACGGAACTCTTACTTCAAGAGACACGATAAACGGCAAAATGACCGAAATTCTCGACGAGGCGACCGACCAATGGGGAATAAAGGTAAGCCGCGTCGAGCTTAAAAACATAATTCCGCCGGCTGAAATCCAGCGTTCAATGGAAAAACAGATGAAAGCGGAACGCGACCGCCGCGAAACGCTTTTGCAGGCAGAAGGACATAAAGCCGCGGCTATCACCCGTGCAGAGGGCGACAAACAGGCGATGATACTTGCCGCAGAGGGAGAAAGAGACGCAAGAATTGCCCGTGCGGAAGGTGAAGCGAAAGCTATCTATCTTGCCAAAAAAGCGGAAGCCGACGGACTTCGTGCTCTTAAAGAGGCAGCTCCCGACGCCGCAGTTCTCGAACTTAAAAAGTATGAAGCTCTCGTTTCGATGTCAGACGGAAAGGCGGCAAAAATAATCGTTCCGACCGATGCTGTAAATATGACGAAAGCAAACGTTCTTTTCTCCGAAACGACAGGGCTCGGAAACCATACGACCGAAGCTCCCGAAGAACCCGTTCCCGAAAAGAAAGACGAGTGCTGCGAACGCTTCGAAAATGAAGACAATTTCGACGATAAATTTGAAGATTAAATAAAGGTTAAGACCTCCCTTCGGGGAGGTCTTTTCTTTTATTTGTATTGTGGGGCGGCACGGTGCGGACTTTGTCCGCGTCCGCATAAACGGCAAAGGTTTCCTTTGCCGTTTATGCGACCCTTTCGCCGTGGCGAAAGACCGTGCCGCAATAAAAGGAGATTGAAACATTCATTTTTACTGTGAAACCTCTCCTGTAAGAGAGCTTGAAACATTCATTTTAATGGGAGTTTCTCCCCGTAAAGGCTACTGAAAAGTCGGAGTGACAGTCTCCTTTATCTAAACAATCTCTTCAAGCTCGGTTTTCAATTTCGACAGTATTTTCTTTTCAAGTCTTGAAATATACGACTGCGAAATATTGAGAAAATCGGCGACTTCTTTTTGAGTATATTCCCTGTTGCCCATAAGCCCGAACCTCAAAATCATAATTTCCCGTTCCCTGTTGGAAAGGGACATCACGGCGTTTTTTAGTGCCGTGTGTTCGACTTCGTGTTCGAGATTTTGCCCTACGGTGTCGCCGTCCGAGCCCAAAACGTCGGAAAGTAAAAGTTCGTTGCCGTCCCAGTCGGTATTCAGAGGTTCTTCGAGAGATACCTCCGCTTTGATATTCGAATTCTTCCTAAGATACATCAGAATTTCGTTTTCAATGCACCTTGAAGCATAAGTCGCAAGTTTTATCTTCTTTTCGGGGCAAAAGGTGTTCACCGCTTTTATAAGCCCTATCGTGCCTATCGAAATGAGGTCTTCTATATGTACGCCCGTGTTTTCGAATTTCTTCGCAATGTAGACGACAAGCCGCAGATTATGCTCTATAAGCGTTCTTTTTGCACTTTCCGGCTCGTTTGTAAGCAGCAGAAAGATTTTCTGTTCTTCGTCGCTTGACAGCGGCGGAGGCAGCTTTTCGGGGCCGTTAATATAAAGCAGCGGGTCGGCAAGAAAGTTTATTTTCTTTAATTTTATCAAAAATCGTGCAAATATCAGCTTTAATCCGTTTTTCATTTTCTTACTCCCTTATAAATTGAGTATTGCGTCATATTCCTTTCCGTCGGCAAAAAGAGCCCCGTCAAAGGCGATGATAACCTCTTTTTCTTTACCGTTCGCAAAAAACGTGTCGGGGCGTATCCCTGTTATAACGCCGCCTCTGTTTTCAGCCCCTCTGTAAGGAATTACCCGAAGCCTTTTCTTGAAATTTTCGTCTTTTTCAAGCCTTTCGAAAATTGTTTCTCCGTCATTTGAGGGCGGCAGCAGATCGTCGAAAAGGGAAATGTTGCAGATAACTACGGGCAGCCCCGAAATCGGTTCTCTTAGAAAATTTCCGCTGTCGCAAAAGCCGTTGAAATGCTTTTCGTTCCCGAAAACGACCGCCCGACATTCGACCGTGTCTCCGCTTTTTATCTTTTTCGAAAAATAGCGGGAAACGATGTTCCATGTCATAAAAAGCACCGCGGCGGAGGCGATAAGAAACGGCAGCGGCAGATTATAATAAATCTCGCCGTTCTGCATGATAAACGCCGAATTCAGAAACGGAAGACACTGTGCGGCGGTTATAAGCCCGATGTAGGCGTATGTAACGAAAACGAAAATCACAAGCCGTTTGAAGAAGATTTTTTTGCTCTTGAAATCAAACGCGATAAAGACCGTGAGGCAGGCGACCGCGGCTTTTGCAAAGAAATTCAGAAGAAACGACATCTTCGGAAGACAGACCACAAGCCCGTAAAGGGAAGAGAGGGCTGTCGCGAAAAAGAGACGCGGTTTTGAAAGTTTTGCCCCGGCAATTTTGCAGGTGAGAAAAAGAACGGTGAAGTTTATAACGGCGTTGACGAAAAGCAACACGTCGAGATATATTACGACGGTTTTCTGCAAGGAAATCACCCGTCTTTCTTCCTTTTTATTTTAACAGGCGGCAAAAGAAATTTTTGCAGAAAAAAAGACCCCCGAATAAAACTTCGGAGGTCATTTGCCGACAAAATCGGTCAATATTATTTTGCGTATTCGACGGCTTTGCTTTCCCTTATGACGTTTACTTTTATCTGTCCGGGATATTCAAGCTCGTTTTCGATGTTATTCGCGATATCGCGTGCGAGGATAACCATATCGTCGTCGCTTATCTCTTCGGGGCGAACCATAACTCTGATTTCGCGGCCTGCCTGAATTGCGAACGATCTTTCGACGCCCTTATGGCTGTTTGCAAGCTCTTCGAGTCTTTCGAGACGCTTGATGTAGTTTTCTATATCTTCGCGTCTTGCTCCGGGACGTGCGGCGGAAATCGCGTCGGCCGCCTGAATTATTGCGGCAAGAACGGTCTTTGCTTCAACGTCGCCGTGGTGAGCTTCGATGGCGTGGATGACTTTTTCGTTTTCTTTATATTTCTTTGCGATGTCGACGCCTATCGAAATATGCGAGCCTTCGGTTTCCTGGTCGAGGGCTTTTCCTATATCGTGGAGAAGCCCCGCTCTTTTTGCGAGGTTTACGTCGATATGAAGTTCGCCTGCGAGAACGCCTGCGATATGAGAAACTTCAATGGAGTGGTCGAGAACGTTCTGACCGAAAGAGGTTCTGTAATGCAGTTTTCCGATAAGACGCATAAGTTCGGGGTTTATTCCGTGAACGCCCGTTTCGAAAACCGCACGTTCGCCCTCTTTCCGCATGACCGCTTCGACTTCTTTTTTCGCCTTTTCAACCATATCTCCGACTCTTGTCGGGTGGATTCTTCCGTCCTGAATAAGTCTTTCGAGGGCGATACGGGCGACTTCTCTTCTTGAAATGTCAAAGCAGGAAAGAGTTATCGTTTCGGGTGTGTCGTCGATTATAATGTCGACGCCCGTAAGGTTTTCGAGAGCTCTGATGTTTCTTCCTTCGCGGCCGATAATTCTTCCTTTCATTTCGTCGTTCGGCAAAGCGACTACCGAAACCGTAGTTTCGGAAACATGGTCGGACGCACATTTCTGAATTGCAAGGGAAATGATGTCTCTTGCTTTAGTCTCAGCTTCTTCCTTGGTTCTTTCTTCGGTCTCTTTTATCATGAGAGCTTTTTCGTGTTTGAGCTCGTCTTTCAAGGTTCCGAGTAAGTAATCTTTTGCCTGTTCGGCACTCATTCCGCTTATTTTTTCAAGCATTGCTCTCTGAACGACTTTTTCTTTTTCGAGTTCTTCAAGCTTTTCGTCCGCTTCTTTGATTTTGCCTTCAAGAATGTTTTCTCTGTGTTCGAGTCCCTCGGCTCTCTTGTCGAGAGCGTCCTCTTTCTGAATCATTCTCTTTTCGAGACGCTGGACTTCGTTTCTTCTTTCGCGGATCTCTTTTTCCGCTTCGGTTCTGTTTCTGTGAATTTCTTCTTTCGCTTCGAGGAGCGATTCTTTTTTCTTGGTTTCTGGGGTTTTAAGTGCTTCGTTTACGATGTTTTTGGCTCTTTCCTCGGCGGTTCCGAGGGTCGTGCTGTCTTTTTTCTTCTGGGCTTTTGCTCCGGCAACTCTGCCGATGATAAAAGCTGCAACTGCGACGACGACAGCCGCCGCAAGGATAATCCATGAAATAGTGTCCATGTGACACCTCCGATCTATAATATCAAGATGCCTTTCCCGACTATATCGATATAAGGCATACCCATACTATTTTACAGTATTTTCACTCGGCTGTCAATACTTTTTTGATATTTAATATGAATAATAATATTATAATGTGGCTTGTGTATGAATTTTTTTGAAAAAAACACCGAAAGGGTTGAAAAAAAAGGTACTCTGATGTATAATGTATTGAGATAGCCCATTTTTACTATCGAATCTATCGAATATTGCGGCCTTGCGGCCCGGAAACGGAGCAGTGATATGTTGCAGACAGAAAACAAAAACGGAGTTATCACCGTTGACGAAAGCGTTATAGTAAGCATAGTTGCGAATGTCGCAAAAGACTGTTTCGGCATTGTCGAAATGGAGTCGAAAAACGCTTCCGAAGAGTTCTGGAGCCTTTTCAAGAGAAACCCTTACGACAAGGGAATATACGTCACTTTTGATGAAAATATAATTTCAATAGATCTTCATATAATGGTCTCTTACGGAATAAACATTCCCGCGATAACCGAAAGCATCGTCCATAAGGTGACCTACACGGTCGAGCAGATAACCGGCTTTACCGTAAAAACCGTAAACGTATTCGTCGACAGTATCAGCACGAAATAATTTGCGGAAGAAAGAAAGAGGAGAATCTTAAAGATGATAAACGGAAATATCTACAAGGATATGATGGTTTCTGCGGCAAATAACCTCAACAATAAAAAGGAAAAAATAAACAGTCTCAATGTTTTTCCCGTTCCCGACGGAGACACCGGAACGAATATGGGAATGACGATGACTTCCGCAAAAAAAGAAATTCCGAACCTTTCGGGAGATCTCGGCGAAGTCGCGGCTAAAACCGCAATGGCTCTCGTCCGCGGCGGAAGAGGAAATTCCGGTGTTATTCTTTCCCTCTTTTTCAGAGGCTTTTCCAAGGGCTTTACGAATATGAGAGAAGCGGGCTGCAAAGAGCTTACCGCAGCTTTCAGAATGGGTGTCGATTCGGCGTATAAAGCCGTTAAAATTCCGACCGAGGGAACGATTCTTACCGTTATGCGTCTCACCGCAGACAGAATGGAAGAATATATAAAAGAGGGCGGAAACGACCTTAAAGAGCTGTTTACGGAAGCTGTCGCGGCAGCCGAAGTCGCTCTTCAAACAACCCCCGACCTTCTTCCCGTTCTCAAACAGGCGAATGTCGTCGACGCAGGCGGCAAGGGCTTTTTGACCATTCTTGAAGGTATGGCATCCGTTATTTGCGAGGGCAAAATCGTCGAAGCCGAAGCAAAGGACGCGTCTTCCGAAACCGCCGAAGCCGCAAACTTCGGAGCGTTTGATAACGACGACATAACTTTCAGCTACTGCACCGAATGTATAGTAGATAAAAACAGAAACTGCACTCCGTCCGCAGTCGACGCGATACAGTCCTTTATAAACGGAATAGGAAACAGCGTCGTTTTCGTTGACGACGAAGACTTTTTCAAATTCCACGTTCACACAAACGACCCCGGTAAAGTTATCACCGAATGTCTTAAATACGGCAGCCTGAGCATGGTCAAAATCGAGAATATGAAAAATCAGCATTCCGCCATGTCCATTGCTTCCGAAGAAACGCTTATCGCCGCTCCCGAAAAGAAATACGGCTTTGTCGTTGTTTCCGCGGGCGAGGGTATTGACGCGGTGTTCAAGGATCTCGGAGTCGATATGATAGTCGAGGGCGGACAGACAATGAACCCCTCAACCGACGATATCTTAAAGGCGATAAACAAAACTCCCGCAGAGATAGTTTTCGTTCTTCCGAACAATAAAAACATCTATATGGCGGCAAAACAGACAAAAGAACTTGTTGAAGGCAAAAAAGTCGTAGTTCTCAAAACCGTGTCTGTTCCGCAGGGCGTTTCCGCACTTCTCGCGTTTGACGAAACCGCCGATCTCGATAAAAACAAGGTCGCAATGAAAGAGGCAATGGCTGCGGTAACGACAGCTTCGATGACCTTCGCGGCAAGAAACTCCACCTTTGACGGAAACGAAATAAAGGAAGGACAGCTTCTCGGAATGGTCGAGGGTAAGGTAAGATACGTCACCGATACGAAAGCCGACTGTATGAAAGCTATCGCCTCCGACCTCAAAGGAAAGACAATGGTAAGCCTTTTCTACGGAGAAGACGAGAGCGAGGAAGAAGCCGAAAAAATGGCTGAAATTCTCCGTGCCGAACTTCCCGACAGCGAAGTTGACATCATCCCCGGTTTGCAGCCGGTATATTACTATATAATCTCGGCGGAATAATCCTGCCGAAAATGAAAAATTTCCGCAACGCCGAGGTGTTACGGGAATTTTCTCATATTTATCAGAGGTAGTTATGAATAAAAAATACGCAAATGTCGGCGGACAGGCGGTAATGGAAGGGATAATGATGAAATCCCCGAAAAAGACCGTTCTCGCCGTAAGAGATACATCGGGAAACATCGTTACCGAAGAGGTTAAGGAATTTTCGATAAGAAAAAAGTGTAAGTTTTTCAGACTTCCGATAATCAGAGGAATTTTTGCGTTTATCGAAAGCCTTGTCGTCGGATACCGATCTCTTATGCGTTCCGCAACCCTTTCGGGACTCGAAGAAGAAACGAACGGAGGCAAAGCCGCTCAGGCTCTTATAATGACCGTTTCGGTCGTTCTCGGAGTTTTGTTGGCGGTCGGGCTTTTTATCGCTTTGCCGCTTTTCTGTATGTGGCTCATTTCCCTTGTTTTCGATTTCGGAATTTTCAAAACGCTTATCGAGGGGGCGATAAGAGTCGTTATCTTCCTTTTGTATATCGTGATAGTCTCAAAACAAAAGGATATCAAGCGAATTTTCGAATATCACGGAGCGGAGCATAAAACCATTTTCTGTTTTGAAGCCCGCGAAGAACTTACTTATGAAAATGTCAAAAAGCAGCCGAGACTTCACCCCCGCTGCGGAACTTCCTTTATATTCCTGGTAATGATAATAAGTATTTTGTTCTTCTCGTTTGTAACATGGAACAACTATTTCGTGCGTTTTGCCCTCAAACTTCTTTTGATGCCCGTCGTTGCGGGCGTAAGCTTCGAGCTTATCCAGCTTGCGGGAAAATACGACAATGTTTTCACCCGAATAATCAGTGCTCCGGGTAAGGCGTTGCAGAAAATAACGACCGCTGAACCCGACGAACAGCAGATCGAAGTCGCGATAAAAGCACTCGAAGAAAGTCTCCGGAACGACGACGGCGAAATCGACCCGACTATTGCTTATGGAAAATAGCCTTACTTTCGGCGAATACAAAAACTATTTGAATAAAATCAGTGAAAAAGAGCAGGGGAACGCAAGAATTATTTTTGCGTCTCTGCTTTCTTCCGTTACAAAAAAAACATTCGGAGAAACGGAAAACGACATTATTATGCTTCCTTTTTCTCCGATTTTGCTTTCCGACGAACAAAAAACCGAGCTTGACAAAAAAACGGAAACTTTCTGCCGCGACTGCGTTCCTTATCAATATCTTACGGGCGAATGTGAGTTTTACGGGCGGAGTTTTTTCGTGAATTCCGATGTTCTTATTCCGAGAATCGACACCGAAACGCTTGTCGAAAAGGCTCTCGAAATTATCGGAAGCGAAAAGAAAAAAGTGCTTGATCTCTGCTGCGGTTCTGGGTGTATCGGGCTTACGGTCGCTGCCGAAACGGAGTGCGAAGTCTGCCTTGCCGATTTTTCCGAGGGAGCTGTTGCGGTAACAAAAAGGAACGCGGAAATTCTCGGAGTTTCCGACCGCTGTAAAGTCATTCTTCACGATATAAAAAAAGACCGCCTCGACGGCGTTTTTGATATTATCCTTTCAAATCCGCCGTATATTCCCGCAGACGATGTGAAAACGCTTTCGGACTATGTGAAAAAAGAACCCGAAACGGCTCTTGACGGAGGCATGGACGGACTTGATTTTTACAGAATAATAACCGAGAAATATTCGGCAAACTTAAAAAAAGACGGCTGCCTTATATTCGAATGCGGAATTTGTCAGGCGGAGGCTGTCGGGCATATACTTGAAACGAACTCATTTTATAACGTCGGCACGGAAAAAGACGGCGGCGGTATCGACAGAGCAGTATGGGGGTACAAAAAATGAAAATTCTTATTTTGTTCGGCGGAAAATCGACCGAATACGAAATCTCCTGCCTTTCGGCGGCAAACGTTCTCGAAAATACGGAAAATCACGAAGTCACAAAAATAGGAATCACAAGGGATGGAAATTGGTTTTTCACCGACGCTCCGTCCGACGACATAAGAAACGGAAAATGGACGGAATATGAAAATATTCCCGTCACTCTCGACTTTTCCGAGAAGGCATTTGTCAAAAACGGCGAAAAACTCTTTTTTGACGCGGCGTTCCCCGTTCTTCACGGAAAAAACGGAGAAGACGGAACCGTTCAGGGACTTTTCGAACTTCTCGATATCCCCTATGTCGGACCGGGAGTTCTTTCCTCTTCCGTCTGTATGGATAAGATAACCGCAAACGTCATGTTCGAAAAAGCGGGGCTTCGCCATGTCGCGTGGGACTTCTGCACCGCCGACGATTTCGAAAAAGACCCCGACGGAATTTCGGAGCGTTTTTCAAAGCTCTGTTTTCCCGTTTTTATAAAGCCCTCGAACGCAGGTTCGTCGGTCGGAATAACCAAGTGCAGAACGGTTGACGAAATCAAAAAGGCGATAGAAATCGCAATCCCCGTTGACAGCCGAATTCTTGCCGAACACGGTCTTGAAAATATAAGGGAAATCGAAGTCGGTGTAATGGGCGACGGAGACGCGGGGGCGGTCGGCGAAGTAAAAAGTGCGTGCGAAGTTTACGACTACGATTCGAAATACAACAACCCCGAATCCAAAACCGAAATGCCCGCAAATTTGCCCGAAAATGTAAGAAAAGAAGTTGAAAATTCGGCGAAAAAGGCGTATACTTCCTGTGCCTGCAAGGGGCTTTCCCGCGTCGACTTCTTCCTTGACGAAAAGGGCGACTTATATATAAACGAAATAAACACGATTCCGGGCTTTACTTCGATAAGCATGTTCCCGATGTCATTTAAGGCTAAGGGGCTGTCTTATTCCGGAATAATCGATAAACTCTTGGATTTTGCCGTAAAGGAACATAAAAAATGAACGAAAGAAAAGTTCTTCTCAATATAAGATCTCTTTCAAACGGAGAAGAAAACCTGAATCTCATATGCGACGGCGTGCTTTCCGAAAAAGAGGGCGGATACCGAATTTCATGGGACGGCAGCGACTGTTTCGGAAAAACGGGCGAGGAAAATTCCGTTGAAATATACGGAGATGAAACCTTTATTTTCGGAATAGGCGACTCCACCCCTCTCATGCTCGGAAAAAACAGAACCTGTGCGGTTTCCGATTTCGATCTGGGGCAGGGCGGAATGCCTGTGCGTTTTTTCGTTTCGGAACTTAAAAACACGCTTAATTTCGATGGCGGAAATGTGGTGCTCGACTATACGATCTCGAATCCGATAACCGCCTCGGTAAACAAACGCTTTGAGCTTGCGGTGATAAGATGACCGACGACGTTTTCTTTATGAAAAAGGCTCTTCTGAGAGCAAAAGCCGCCGAAAAAAGAGGAGAAGTTCCGATAGGGGCGGTCGTCGTAAAGGACGGCAAAATAATCGCTTCGGGTTATAACCGCCGCGAAGAAAAACAGGACGCAGTTCTGCACGCCGAAATAACCGCAATTTCCCGTGCCTGCAAAAAACTCGGCAGCTGGCGGCTCTGCGGCTGCACTTTATATGTAACTCTCGAACCGTGTGCGATGTGTGCGGGTGCGGTGATAAATTCGCGTATCGACCGCGTCGTTTTCGGAGCTTACGATAAGCGTTTCGGAGCGATGGGCTCGGTTTGCGAACTTCATAAAATGCCATTTAATCATTTCCCCGAAGTCGAAGGCGGAATTCTCGAAGAAGAATGTCTTTCTCTTTTACAGTCGTTTTTCAAGAGACTGCGTTCTTCAAAAAAGGAGAAAGTAATTGTTTGAAATTCTGATAATAAGACACGGAGACCCCGATTATGAAAACGATTGTCTTACCGAAAAAGGCAAAAAGGATGTTCGTCTTCTTGCCGAGAGGTTAAAGGACAGACGGATTGACGAAATTTTTGCGTCGCCCATGGGGAGAGCCCGTCAGACAGCCGAGGCGACCGCTGAAATCAAGGGGCTCGAAATAACTACTCTCGATTTTCTTCACGAGTTTATCGGAAAGATAAAATATCCCGACGGAGATACCGAATTCCCGTGGCATATAAACGGCGATTTCTATTCGGCAAATTTCGAAAAACTCACCTCTCCCGATTTTTATAAAAGCGAAGAATTTTTCGACGAAGAGTTCAGAACGCGTTTTGAAAACACCGTTTCGGGGCTTGACGCTTTTCTTGAAAATTACAGTTTTGAAAAGACGGTCGGCGGCTATAAAAACGAAAACGCCCCCGATAAAACCGTCGCGTTTTTCTGCCACGGCGGAATAGGCGTTTTGCTTATGAGCCTGCTTTGTTCTCTTCCCGTTATGAAAGCGTGGCCGCACTTCTTCTTGAATACTTCTTCCGTCACCGAAATAGATTTTGTTAAGTCGGGCAGCGTTTTTTACCCTGTCTGCACTCTTTTCGGCGACGACACTCATCTTTCGTCCTCAAACAAAAACTTTATTGCGGTAAATTAAGATGTTTCAGATTATATTTACTCTTCTTTATGCGGTCTTTTCAAACTCATGGCTGCTGTTTTGCAGACTTCCGCTTTCCCTTTACGGACTTTCGGCGGCGTTGCTTCTTATTTTTAATGTCCTGCCGATTCTCGAACTTCAAAAATACACTTCGGCAAGACTCGGCGTCTGTCGTCACGGGGTTGTCTGCCTGCGTGCTTTCCTTTGGACTTTGCCCGTCGACATTGCCTTTCATATTATTCTTTTGTGTGTCGGCGTCGACCTTAAATCCGTTATTTTCAGCGGAATTTTCTGTGCCGTTGCCGAAACGGTAATTTTCTGGAACGGAATGCTTTGCGTTTACTGTGCGTCGACTGAACTCGGAATAAAAAATCGGGCAATAGGGCTGCTTTGCGGCTTTGTGCCGATTCTCAACATTATTCAGCTTGTTCGCATTATCCGAACGGTGAATGCCGAAATCGATTTTGAAGAAAAGAAAAATTTACTTAATATTTCCCGCAAAAAAGAGGAGATATGCAAAACTAAATATCCTCTTCTTATGGTTCACGGTGTGTTTTTCAGGGATTTCAAATTCCCGCCTTATTGGGGGAGAATTCCCGCCGAACTCGAAAAGAACGGGGCAAAAATCTTTTACGGAAAGCATCAGTCCGCGGCGTCGGTTGCGGATTCCGCCGAAGAATTAAAACAGCGTATCGAAGAAATCTGCAACGAGACGGGCTGTGAAAAAGTAAACGTTATCGCCCATTCGAAAGGCGGACTTGATATAAGAGAAACGCTTCGGCTTTGTCCCGAAAAGATAGCTTCGGTAACGACTGTAAACACTCCGCACAGGGGCTGTCTGTTTGCCGACTTTCTTCTTGAAAAAGTGCCCGAAAATATGCAGGAAAAAATCGCGAAAGGCTATAATGCCGTCGCCAAAAAGATTGGGGATAAATCTCCCGATTTTCTTGCTGCCGTCCGAGACCTTACCGCGGAAAAATGCGAAAAATTCGATAAAACCCACCCGATCCCCGAAAACATATTCTGCCGCAGCGTCGGCTCGGTTCTTACTCACCCGTCGGGCGGAAAGTTTCCGCTGAATTTCACCTACCGCCTTGCAAAATATTTCGACGGCAAAAACGACGGGCTTGTTTCTGTCTCTTCCTGCGAGTGGGGAGACAGTCACCGTCTTCTCGAACCGACGGGCGACCGCGGAATTTCGCACGGGGATGTGATAGATCTCAACCGCGAAAACATCCCGGGGTTTGATGTCCGCGAATTTTATGTCGAACTTGTAAGCGAATTAAAGAATAAAGGATTATAAATAAAAAACGGTGCCGCACGGCACCGTTTTCCGTTATATATGAAGTTATTCGGCAGAACCTTTCATTACTTCAAAATTTATTTTCTGCTCTTTTTGCGATACGGATTTCGATTCGTCGACAAGAGCCTTGTTTTCCGAAAGGTCTTCGATTTTGTTCTTTTCTCCCGAAATTCCGGAAAAATCCTCTTTCCATAAATCTTCCGTCGTGACTTTTCCGTCTTTAACGGTCAGATGGGCAGAGCAGAATTGGACTCTTATCGGTTTTAACGGACTGATTTCCGTCCTAACTTTCGCAGAAACCTTGTAAATACGACAGTATTAACTGCGGTTCCTTTGTCGTTATGCCAAAAATCCGTACCGTTAAAACTGCGTGCACCCGCCGCAGAGAAATTTTTGAGGGATTTTTTCTTTTTGAGATGCAGTCGGGCTGACGCCCGACAAGGCGAAAAAAGGGAAAAGCACCGAAAAGAGCCTGCGTCGGGCGATAAAAGTTCGATTCTGCTCTGCCTATCCGTAGTGATTATAGCCTCCGCCCGTGGTTGTATAGAAAATGCCCGGAAAATCCTTGTTATCGGAATAAAGATACTGAACGGTACCCGTTATAAAGTCGTAACTTCCGACTTCTTTTACCGAATCGGTATAGGTATATATTGTCAAAGACGCGTTGTTCGACAGAATCAGGTCTTTTGTTCCGTCGTTGTCGATATCTCTTATAAGATAGTAAACTTCGGAAGAAGAATCGGCAAAATTTTTCAGATATTCGGTGTAACTTTCGGTGGCGGATTTTTCACCGCAGCCCGCAAGCAAAATCAAGGCAAAGAGGAGAGACGCCAAAAATAAAAATTTGTTTTTCATAATCACAGCCCCTTTTAATTTGATTATAAGGTATCGGCGGCGGTTTGTCAATAGAGAATGTGTCCGAAAATAAAAAATTTTTTGTTTTGCATAACAGTCCGCAGGTCGTCCCGTTTTTGTTTTATAATAGTCTCGCAGCTGCAAAAAAACAAACAAATCGAAAGGAAATCACAATGACAACCACACAGTACAAAAACATTATCGACCATACCGTAAAGTTTCTTTCCGAAAAGGAAGCGGAAAATTCCGTTAAAACTGCGGTAAAAATCTTGGCAAACCGCGGAATCTCGCTGCCCGACGCAGCACCCTCCGCAATAAGAGAAGCCCTTTCCGGCGGAGACTATCTCGGCTGGGAAGCCTGCACCGAAGAAGAAGCGCAGACTGCCGCAAACGACGGTATCGCCGTTGTCGGCGTCTCCGATGACAGAGTCGTCGTTATCGAACCGGAACTTGACGGCGTTGAAAAGAACGACAACGAAAACATTACCACCGTTTCCGATCTTTCCGACGAAGAAAAAGCCGGCATGAGCTTTTACAGCGGTATAGCTCTTCTCACAATCGAAGACCCGCGTATTCCCGACAGAATCGCACAGAACCACGACGACCCCGAATGGAACGCCGCTCTTTGGGGGCAGTATGCTTCCATTTCCACTGTCGCATGTGCTTCTTCCTGTGCCGCTATGGCGTTGGCAAACATCAACGCAGGCGTTTCTCTCCAGCAAATTCTTGCAACCAATAAAGCTCAGTGCGGCAACGCTGCAATTTGCTATTGGCTTTACGGCGTTCCCAGAGCGATGACCCGCGACAAAGCCCTTCTTTCTTCCTGGGTCGCAAGATACAGAAACAACCCGAACAAATATTCTCCGCCCGTTGTCTGGGTTTCTACCAGAAGCAATTCTTCGTCTCACTATATCGTAGTTTTCAAAATCGACGGCGATACCCTTTATGCGGTTGACCCCGGTGTCCACGGCTATGACAGGACGAAAAACCGTATGGAAACAAATTACTGGAGAATGAGCGACCTTCGCACAAACAGCCAGGG
>CAKSPP010000002.1 GCA_934481505.1 uncultured Eubacteriales bacterium | reverse complement strand
GCATATATTTTTCCCCGTCGTCAAAAACTTCGACCGAAAATTTCGGGAAAGAAAGCGTAAAAACGGCGGTCATATTGCAGGAAAGCAGCATTTCGAGTTTCCCGTTTTCAAACCCGGCTTTTCTTTCGGATGTCGGGCGGCTGCCGTGCAAAAAATACGAAATATCCATAATCTCACCTCTACTATATAATACAGGTAAGTGTTGAACTTTTTGAAAAATATATCGCAATTTTTGATTTTTGCAGTAAAAATGCGGCAACCGTGCGGTTTTTCGGCGAAACTAATCAGGCAGCGGCAACGCTTTTTTCTATTGCATTTTAACAAATATTGTGATAAAATGATAGAAATAAATAAAATTAAAGATATAGGGGGAAAAAGTATGAATAACGATATCCTTTCCGAAAAGATAGTCTGCGAAGGCATTACCTTTGACGACGTGCTTCTTATTCCGGCACATTCCGACATTGTCGTAAGAAACGTAGACCTTTCAACCAACCTCACGCAGTCCATTCGCCTCAACATTCCTCTTATGAGTGCGGCGATGGACACCGTCACCGAAAGCGGCATGGCGATTGCCATGGCAAGAGAAGGCGGCATCGGAATTATACATAAAAACATGTCGATTGAAAGACAGGCGGAAGAGGTCGACAAAGTAAAGAGAAGCGAAAACGGCGTTATCACAAATCCGTTCTACCTTTCTCCGACCGACCTTGTTTCCGACGCGGACAACCTCATGCACAAATACAGAATCAGCGGCGTTCCCGTCTGCGAGGGCAAAAAGCTCGTCGGCATAATAACAAACCGCGATATGCGTTTCATTTCCGACTATTCCGCTCCGATAAGCGAATATATGACCAAAGATCACCTTATCACCGCTCCCGTCGGAACGACTCTTGACGACGCACAGGAAATTCTCCGCCGCAACAAGATTGAAAAACTTCCCATTGTCGACAACAACGGAAATCTCTGCGGTCTTATAACAATAAAGGATATCGAAAAAGCAATTAAATACCCGAATACAGCCCGTGACGAAGCCGGAAGACTTCTTTGCGGAGGAGCGATAGGTGTTACAGGCGACGTCTGTGAAAGAGCCGAAGCTCTTCTTGCAAACGGCGTTGACGTAATGGTTCTCGACTCCGCTCACGGTCATTCCGAAAATATAGCAAACGCGATCCGCAAGATAAAGGCGGCGTTCCCCCACGCCCAGCTTGTCGCAGGAAACATCGCAACCGCAGAGGGTGCGGAATTCCTTATCGACGCAGGAGCGGACGCAATCAAAGTCGGTATCGGCCCCGGTTCTATCTGTACGACCCGTGTTGTCGCAGGTATCGGCGTTCCGCAGATAACCGCAATTCTTTCTGCGGCTTCCGTCGCGAAGAAGAGAAATATTCCCATTATCGCCGACGGCGGTATCAAATACAGCGGCGACATTCCGAAAGCGATTGCCGCAGGCGGCGACGTCGTTATGATGGGTTCGATGTTTGCAGGCTGCGACGAAAGCACCGGTGAAAGCGAACTTTTCGAAGGCAGAAAATTCAAGGTTTACCGCGGAATGGGCTCCATTGCCGCAATGAAACAGGGTTCCAAAGACAGATATTTCCAGGAAGGAGCTTCCAAACTCGTTCCGGAAGGCGTTGAGGGAAGAGTTCCTTACAAAGGAAAAGTTTCCGACACCATTTTCCAGCTTCTCGGCGGTCTCCGTTCGGGAATGGGCTACTGCGGAGCTCACACCATTAAAGAGTTGCAGGAAAAAGGCAAATTCGTCAAAATCACGGGAGCGGGTCTCAAAGAAAGCCACCCCCACGATATTCACATTACCAAAGAGGCACCGAACTACTCCCAGCACTAATCTGAAAAGGTGTTGTTATAAAATGTCCGATATTAAAAAAATCCCCCTTGCCGTTAAAATGCGTCCGACAACCATAGACGATATGGTCGGACAAAAGCATCTCCTCGGCAGGGGGATGCCTTTAAGAACGATAATTGAGAGCGGAAATATCCCGAATATGATTTTCTACGGCAGTTCGGGGATAGGCAAGACAACTCTCGCCTACATAATTGCGTCGCAGACGAGAAAAACGCTTTATAAACTCAACGCGACGACCGCTTCGACCTCCGACATAAAGGATATAATCGCCGAAATAGGCTCTCTTCAAAACGAAAACGGGATAGTTTTATATCTCGACGAGATTCAGTATTTCAACAAAAAGCAGCAGCAGATTTTTCTCCAATTTATCGAAAACGGAGACATAACGCTTATAGCTTCGACGACCGAAAACCCGTATTTTTATGTTTATAACGCTATCCTTTCCCGTTCGACGGTTTTCGAATTCCGCCCGATAGACAAAAGGGAAATGGAAAAAGCGGTAAAGCGTGCTTTCGAATTCGTTCAGAACGAAAACCCGAAAATCAAGTTTGAAATCGAAGACGGCGTTATAAAGCACCTTGCGACCGCCTGCGGAGGCGATGTAAGGAAAGCGATGAACACCGTCGAGCTTTTGACGGCTTTCAAAGTAGGTCAGAAGACCGTTTCGGTAACTCTCGAAAAAGCAAAGGCCCTTGCCCAGAAGAGCAATATGAAATATGACAGGGACGGCGACGGACACTATGACGCACTGTCGGCTTTGCAGAAATCGATAAGAGGCTCGGACGAAAACGCCGCCCTGCACTACGCCGCAAGAATTATGGAGGGAGGAGATTTGCCGTCGCTTTGCCGCAGGCTTCTCGTAATAGCAGCCGAAGACATAGGACTTGCCTATCCTCAGGCGATAACGATAACGAAATCCTGCGTTGACGCCGCCTTGCAGCTCGGTCTTCCCGAAGCCCGTATTCCCCTTGCGGAAGCGGTAATTCTGCTTGCGACCGCCCCGAAATCGAATTCGGTTATCTGTGCGATAGACGCCGCGATTTCCGACCTTAAAAACAAAGAAATATACGAAATTCCGCCGTATCTTCTCGATTCGCACTACAAAGGCTCTTCAAAACTCGGACACGGTATCGGCTACAAATATCCGCACAACTTCCCGAACCACTATGTAAAGCAGCAGTATCTGCCCGACGCGATAAAAAACGCGAAATATTACGAATTCGGCGAAAACAAGACCGAACAGGCGGCAAAACGCTATTGGGACGAGGTTAAAAATGAAAAAAAGTGAGATTCCGGAATTTATAGACAAGGTTTTTGCGGAATATCCCGATGTCAAGTGCGCACTTGATTTTTCGTCGCCTCTCGAACTGCTTGTCGCGTCGAGGCTCTCGGCTCAATGCACCGACGTAAGGGTAAACATCGTCTGCAAAGAGCTTTTCAAAAAGTATAAAACGGTTTCGGATTTTGCGAACGCCGACCGCGAAGAACTCGAAAAAATGATTTTTTCCTGCGGACTTTACCGCACCAAGGCAAGAGATATTATCGCCGCGGCGAAAAAACTTGAAGAGACGGGGAAATTCCCAGAAACGCTCGAAGAATTCTGTTCTCTTCCGGGAGTCGGCAGAAAAATCGCGAACCTTATGATGGGCGAAATTTACGGAGACCCGTCGGTCGTCATTGCCGACACCCACTGCATCCGCCTTTCGAACCGTCTCGGACTTTGTTCGTCGGAAAATCCCGTTGTCGTCGAAAAAACGCTCAAAAAAATTCTGCCCGAAAACACCGGTTTTCACTATTCCCACGCGATGGTCGCCCATGGCAGAAAGGTCTGCAAATCGCAGAACCCCGACTGCGAAAACTGCTTTATTTCGGGCTACTGTAAGTTTTATAAAGACAGGGAGAAAAAGAAATGCAATACAAAGAAATAATTCTTAAAATAAAAACTTCGGACGAAGAGACCGCCACTGCAATCGTTTCGCTTCTCGATATCGGCGGAATTTACACCGAGGACTATTCCGACCTTGAAGAGTGTCCTTTGGTCAAGAATTTCGCACTTATCGACGAAGAACTCCTGAAAAAAGATAAAGACACCGTTCTTCTGCATATCTATTTTGCGGAGCATATCGACGTTTCAGCCTGCCTCGACTTTATAAAAACCCGTTTCGACGCCGAAAATATCGCGTTTGAGGTTATGGAAAACAAGGTCGAGGAGGACGATTTCGCAAACAACTGGAAACAATATTATAAGCCGCTGAAAATAAAAAATATCACCGTTGTTCCCGAATGGGAAGATTACAAAGCCGCCGACGGCGAAACGATTCTCCGAATTGACCCGGGAGTCGCTTTCGGAACGGGAAACCACGAAACGACCTCCCTTTGCGTTGAAAAATTGCAGGAAACCGTCAAAAAAGGCGACAAAGTCCTTGACCTCGGCTGCGGCAGCGGCATTCTTTCGATAGCGTCGCTCTTACTCGGAGCTTCCGCCGTCGACGCCGTGGATATCGACCCGAACGCCGTGAAAATTTCAAAAGAAAACGCCGCACTCAACAAATTTGACGGCATTTTCAGAGCACAAACGGGGAATGTCCTTGAAAAAGGAAGCGAAATTTTCGATTTTGTCGGCAAAGGTTACAATGTCGTTGTCGCAAATATCGTCGCCGACGTGCTTATCAGAATTTGTTCCTTTATAAAGGAACACACCGCCCCCGGAGCGTATTTTATCCTTTCGGGAATAATCCGCGAGAGGTGCGGCGAGGTTGAAAAGGCATTGAAAGACAACGGCTTCACGGTCGAAGAAGTCGCCGAAAAACGCGGCTGGAACTGCATTGTCGCGAGGGCATAATATGCGAAGCGAAATTTTTCTTTTGCGGAAATACGGAGCAAAACCCGACAGGGCAATAAAGAATTACGGCGGCGACGAAAAGTTTTATCTTTCCTGCCTGCAAAAATTTCTGAACGACCCGTCTTTCGAAAAGCTTGAACTTGCGGTTCGCGGCGGCAGCATGAAAAACGCCGATAAGATTGCCGCTTTTATCGAAGAGTTTTCCGAAATTCTCGGACTTACGGAAATTTCGGAGAAAACGAAGAAACTGCGTTCCTCTCTTTCCGACGGCCACCTCAAACAGTCGATTGAAGATATGACCGCCCTCCTTTCCGAAAAAGATAGATTGAAAAATTATTTGACGATAAAGAAAAGCACCTGACAACAGGTGCTTTTCTTTTTCTTATACTAAATGCATATCATACAAAAAATCAGGGAGAGCGTATAGTGCAAAAAGATATTTGTTGCCGAAAACCCGTTGGGCGGGCTTTCGGACAAAAAAATCAGGGAGAGCACCATGTGCTCTCCCTTTATTTATATAACGAATATCAGTCTACGAGCGAGATGATCGCCATTTCAGCGGCGTCACCGCGACGGGGGCCTGTCTTTATTATTCTTGTATAACCGCCGTTACGGTCAGCATACTTCGGAGAGATCTCGTCAAAGAGTTTTTTGACGACGTCTTCTTTTGTAATAAAGCTCATTGCCTGTCTTTTTGCGTGGAGTGTGTTCGTTTTTCCGAGTGTTATCATTTTTTCGGCAAGACTGCGAACTTCTTTTGCTCTGGTAGCGGTGGTTTCTATCTGTCCGTTTTCGAGAAGATAGGTTACCATTCCGCGGAGCATCGCTATTCTATGGTCAGTCTTTCTGCCAAGTTTGCGTGTACCCATTTCAAAGAGGCCTCCTTCCTATTCCTTTTCATCCATAAAGTTCAAACCGAAAGATTCAAGTTTGACGATAACTTCTTCGAGCGATTTTTTACCGAGGTTACGGACTCTCATCATGTCTTCGGGAGACTTGTTGATAAGGTCGTAAACGGTATTTATGCCGGCTCTCTTCAGACAGTTGAAGGAACGGACCGAGAGGTCGAGTTCTTCAATCGTCATATTGAGAATCTTTTCTTTGCTTTCGTTGCTGTCGCCCTTCCAGACATCGTCTCCGACCTCGGCGTCTTCCGCAAGGTTGACGAAGAGGGACAGATGCTCGCTCATGATTTTGGCGGAGAGAGAAACCGCGGTTTTGGCGGAAACGCTTCCGTTAGTCCAAACTTCAAGAGTAAGTTTGTCGTAGTCGGTGATCTGACCTACACGGGTGTTTTCGATCGTGTAGTTGACCTTTGTGACGGGGGAGTGAGACGAGTCTATTGCGATAAGACCGATAGGTGCCGAAGCAGGTTTGTTCTTATCGGCAGAAACATAGCCTCTGCCCATTCCGATAGTTATCTCCATATAGAAGCGGGTCTTTTTGGTAAGCGTTGCGATATGCATATCGGGATTGAGAATCTCGATATCGGCGTCAGCCTTGATATCGGCAGCGGTTATTTCGCCCTCGTCGTTCACTTCGATATAAGCGAACTTTGAGGCTTTGCCGCCGTGAAGTCTTGTGATAAGACCTTTCATGTTGAGAACTATTTCGGTGACATCTTCCTTGACTCCGGGGATTGTCGAAAATTCGTGCTGGACACCGTCGATTTTCAAAGAGGTGACCGCAGCACCCTGCAGGGAAGAAAGCAATATTCTTCTGAGTGAGTTGCCGAGAGTGATACCGTAGCCTCTTTCAAGAGGTTCGACGACGAATTTGCCGTAGGTACCGTCTTCGGCTATTTCAACTTCTTCGATTGTCGGCTTTTCTATTTCTATCATAAAACGCACCCTTTCTCGATGCAGCAGAGCATCGGTTTGTCAATAATGTGGCGGATAATTCTTAAAAATATATCCGGTTTCCGAATAACCAAAAAGCGATTATTTGGAGTACAACTCGACAATAAGGTGAACTTCGAGGGGAAGATCGACATCTTCGATAGTCGGAAGAGCGACGACCTTACCAACGTAAGCATTGTTTGCTCTGTCGCATTCAAGCCACTTCGGAAGGGGTTTGGACTCGGTGGATTCAAGAACAGCCTTGATTTTAACGGAATCCTTGCTCTTTTCTTTGATAGCTATAACATCGCCCTCTTTGATAAGGTAGGACGGAATATCGACTTTAGCACCGTTGACGGTGAAGTGACCGTGGATGATAAGCTGTCTTGCCTCTGCACGGGAAACCGCGAAACCGAGACGATAGACAACGTTGTCAAGACGGGTTTCGAGAATCTGCATCAAGTTATCACCGGTTACGCCGGGTTTCTTGCTTGCCAATTCATAGTAATGAGCGAACTGCTTTTCGAGAACGCCGTAAAATCTCTTAGCCTTCTGTTTTTCACGAAGCTGAACGCCGTATTCGGTGAGCTTATGGCGACGTGCACCATGCTGACCGGGGATTCCTCTGTTCTGAGCGATCGGGCACTTTGCGGAGTAGCACTTTTCGCCTTTGAGGAAAAGTTTCTGATGTTCGCGTCTGCAAAGTTTGCAGACCGCACCGGTATATCTAGCCATATATTTCTTCTACCTCCTGCTTATACTCTACGTCTCTTGGGAGGACGGCAGCCATTGTGAGGAATGGGAGTTACGTCCTTGATCATTGTTACTTCGAGACCTGCGGTCTGGAGAGCTCTTATAGCGGCTTCACGACCGGTGCCGGGGCCTTTAACAAAAACTTCGACGGTTTTCATACCGTGGTCCATAGCAGCCTTTGCAGCGGTTTCGGCAGCCATCTGAGCTGCGAACGGAGTGGACTTCTTGGAACCCTTGAAGCCGAGTCCGCCTGCGGACGCCCAGGAAATAGCGTTGCCGTTTACGTCGGTGATGGTAACAATAGTGTTATTGAAGGAAGAACAGATATGAGCTGCGCCTCTGTCAATGTTTTTTCTGTCTCTGCGTCTTTTGACGGCAGTTTTCTTAACAACTTTAGCCATTTATATCTATCCTCCTTATTTCTTTTTGTTCGCAACGGTCTTGGTAGGTCCTTTGCGGGTTCTCGCGTTGGTCTTTGTTCTCTGACCTCTGACGGGAAGACCCTTTCTGTGACGAACGCCTCTGTAACATCCGATTTCGACAAGTCTCTTGATGTTAAGAGCGACGTCTCTTCTGAGGTCACCTTCGACGGTTACATTGTGGTCGATATATTCACGAAGTTTTGCTATATCGTCGTCTGTTAAGTCTTTTGCTCTGGTATCGGGATTGATACCTGTTGCTGCGAGTATTTCATTTGATTTGCTTACGCCTATACCGTAGATATAGGTGAGAGCGTATTCCACTCTTTTGTTGTTGGGCAAATCAACACCGGCTATTCTTGCCATACTGTCAAATACACCTCCGTTTTATTAACCCTGCTTCTGCTTATGCTTCGGGTCTTTACAAATTACCATAACTTTGCCTTTACGCTTGATAACCTTACATTTATCGCACATGGGTTTTACAGAAGGACGCACCTTCATAATAATACCTCCTTTGGCACCTCGTGCCTTATAAATTAGGCGTCGGCTTTTTTACCACGCCAGATTATTCTGCCCTGAGAAAGATCGTTTGGTGACATTTCAACGGTAACCTTGTCTCCGAGAAGAATTCTGATGTTATTCACTCTGAGTTTACCGGAAATATACGCCGTTATCTTGTGTCCGTTCGAAAGTTCGACCGTAAATGTCGTTTTCGGAAGAACGTCAACAACGGTTCCTTCGAATTCTATCAATCCGTCTTTTGCCAAACTAAATAACCTCCTCTTTCAAGAACAATTTCAAAGCTTTTCTTAAATCCGCATCGCTTACTCTTTCGCCGTTTTTGAGTTTTTCTGTGAGACGTTCGCTCGCGACGGCTTTGATGAATTTGCAATGCTTTATCTTTTTTTTCTTTGGGTTCGCAACGGGTCTGAATTTTCCGTCAGCCAAAAGTAGATAATTTTCCTCTTCCTTGCCTACGACGATGAAAAATCTCGCTCGGTCGTGGCCTGCAAGCGACAAAACTATACTGCCCCTGTCGACATCATCCATATCCTGTGACCTCCTGATTTTACGGGCTTTGCCCTTATCATAGAGATGTGAGTATTAACGGCTCTCCGTCGGTGATGGCAATTGTGTTCTCGTAATGAGCCGAGAGCTTGCCGTCCTTAGTTACAACCGTCCAACCGTCGTCCAGCTGAACCACGTCTTTTACGCCGGCGTTTATCATGGGTTCGACCGCAATCGTCATACCCTTACGCAGCCGCATGCCTTTTCCGGCTTTTCCGTAGTTCGGGACATCCGGGTCCTCGTGTAAATGTGTTCCTACGCCATGGCCTACATAATCTTCCACGACCGAAAATCCGTTTTCGTGAGCAAAACTTTCAACGGCGTGGCCGATGTCGCCGATGCGTGCTCCGTCGGTGGCATGTGCAATGCCCCTCCAGAAACATTCTTTTGTGACTTCGATGAGTTTTTTGGCTTCTTCGGAAACGTTTCCCGCACAGAAAGTGCGAGCCATATCGCCATGGTAGCCGTTCAAAAGAACACCGACATCAATACTCACAATATCTCCATCGGCAATAATGCGTTTTCCCGACGGAATTCCGTGGATTACCTCATCGTTTATCGAGATGCAGGCAGTCCCCGGATATCCGTAATAGTTCAAAAAGGAAGGAGTCGCATTATGCTTTTTAATAAATTTATACAACCTGTCGTCAATTTCCTTTGTGGAAACGCCGGGTTTGATAAGACTTCCGCCGAGTTCCATAACTTCGGCAGTGAGCTTTCCGGCGTCCCTCATAAGCTGAATTTCACGATTGGTCTTGATCGTTACCATCTTATAACGCCTCTTTTAATGCAGCTTCGACGTTAGCGGTCGTATCTTCGAGCTTTTCGCATCCGAGAGCGACTTTGAGTTTACCCTGTTTTTCGTAGAACACCTTTAAGGGAGCGGTCTTTTCATGATAAACTTTGAGTCTGTCGGCAACGACTTTCGGGTCGTCGTCGGCACGGACGGAAAGGGTTTCTCCGCATTTTCCGCAGTTTTCTCCGGCGGGAGAAGGATTGTATTCAATGTGATAACTTGCTCCGCATTTCTTGCAGACTCTTCTGCCGGACATACGTCTGACGATATCTTCGTCGGCAACCTCGATAGAGATTACGACGTCGATTTTGCTGTCAAGTTCGGAAAGCATTTTATCAAGAGCTTCCGCCTGGGGAATGGTTCTGGGAAATCCGTCGAGGATATAACCGTTTTTGCAGTCGTCCTGTTTGAGTCTTTCTTTGACGATAGCGACCACGTCTTCATCCGGAACAAGGTTTCCGGCGTCGATTATTCCTTTAACGCGGTTTCCGAGTTCGGAGCCTTTCGCTATTTCCTCGCGGAGAATAACTCCGGTCGAAATCTGCGGAATACCGTATTTTTCGGAAATGATATCTGCCTGAGTTCCCTTGCCCGCACCCGGAGCACCTAACAATATAAGTCTGAGCATTGTTTTTCCTCCTTATGTGAAGACGATTTTATTCAAGGAATCCCTTGTAGTTTCTCATCATCATCTGGCTTTCGAGCTGCTGAGCGGTTTCAATAGCAACGGAAACAAGGATCATGAGAGAAGTTCCTCCGATTGCAAGGCCGGAGCTTGCCGGGAATATAAGCTGGAAGATATACGGAAGAAGAGCGATAACGCCGAGGAACAGAGCACCGAAAAGGGTTATTCTGTTGACTACCTTCTGTATAAAGTCGCTTGTCGGCTTGCCGGGTCTGATACCGGGGATAGTACCGCCGTTGTTTTTGATGTTGTTCGCGATTTCAACGGTGTTATACTGAATCGAAATGTAGAAATAGTTGAATGCGATAATCAGAACGAAAACGAGGATCATATAAAGCGGAGTTGTCGACGAGAAGTAAGTCTGAATCCACTTCTGATAGCCCGAGTTCGGGAAGAAGAGAGCTATGGTTGCGGGGAGAGAAACTATCGCAAAGGTGAAGATGATAGGCATAACGCCTGCCATAGCGACCTTTATGGGAAGATGAGTGTTCTGACCGCCGTAAAGCTTTCTTCCGATCTGTCTCTTAGCATACTGAATAGGAATTCTTCTTTCGGCACTGTCCATAAAGACGATGAATCCGAGGATTGCAAGGCCGAGAACAAGAACTACTATAAGCATATACCAACGACCGTTCATTATTTCGTTGACGAGGTACATTACAAGGTCAACGCCTCTCGAAATGATACCTGCGAAGAGGATTATCGAGATACCGTTTCCTATACCCTTTTCGTTTATCGATTCACCGAGCCACATAACGAGGCAGGAGCCTGCTACGAGGACAGTGATGATAACGAACATCTGGAAAACTCCGTATCCTGCGGCAAGGTCAAGGAGATTGTAGCTGTTGAGGGTGACGTAGTATCCGACCGCCTGGATTATCGCAATCGCAACGGTGGACCAACGGGTCGCCTGCATAAGCTTTCTCTTGCCCTCTTCGCCGCCGTCTTTCTGAAGTCTTTCAAGAGCGGGGATAGCGAAAGTAAGAAGCTGGATAATAATGCTTGCGTTGATATAAGGCTGAATTGTAAGTGCGAATACCGTTCCGGACTGCAAAGCGTTACCGGAAAGCATATTGAAATAGCCGAGGATGCTTTCACCGAGGCTCTGACCGGTCGAACCGTTAAAGAATGCGGTAAGAGCAGCGGAGCTGATGAAAGGAACGGGAAGACAGGCACCTATTCTGAAAATAAGGATTATAAACAGAGTATAAAGAATTTTCTTTCTGAGGTCTTCAATCTTCCATGCGTTTTTGAAAGTAGATAAGAAAGTCATCTTACTTCACCTCTGCTTTTCCGCCTACCGCCTCGATCTTTTCCTTGGCCGACGCAGAGAATTTGTCAGCCGTAACTGTAAGCTTGTTTTTGAGTTCACCCAAACCAAGAATCTTTACAGGTTCGTTTTCGTTGTTAATAAGGCCTTTTTCGCAGAGTTCTTTTGCCGTAACAACGCTTCCGTCAGCGAAGCTGTCAAGGTCGCAAAGATTCACGATCTGGTAAGTTTTGGTGAATGCCAAATTGCAGAAACCTCTTTTCGGCATTCTTCTCTGTAAAGGCATCTGTCCGCCTTCGAAGCCGGGTCTTACGCCGCCTCCGCTTCTTGCCTTCTGACCTTTGTGTCCTTTGCCGGCGGTTTTTCCGTTGCCCGTTCCGGCACCTCTACCCTTTCTTTTGGCTTCCTTAACGGAGCCTTCAGCAGGGGAAAGATCATATAATTTCATACAGACACCTCCTTATTCTTCTACTGAAACCAAGTAGCTGATTTTGTTGATTTTTCCGATGGTAGCCTCGTTTTTAGGCTGTTCGACAGTCTGACCTATCTTGCGGAGTCCGAGGGAGTTCGCAGTTGCGATATGTCCCTTATTTCTTCCGATAAGGCTTTTTGTCAAAGTGATTTTAAGAGTACTACCTGCCTTTTTCGTTGCCATGTAAATACCCTCCTTAACCTAAAATTTCTTTGACGGTTTTGCCTCTGGTCTCTGCAACTTCCTTTGCGTCCCTGAGGCTCGTAAGACCTTTAAGGGTTGCCTTTACGAGGTTCTTGGGGTTGCGGGAGCGAAGAGCTTTTGTTCTTATATCCTTAATGCCTGCCATTTCGAGAACGTCTCTGACAGCACCGCCGGCGATAACGCCGGTACCTTCTGCAGCCGGTTTAAGGATAACAAGGCTTGCACCGTACTCGCTTACTACCTCGTGGGGAATTGTTGTTCCCTTGAGGGTTACTCTTACGAGATTTTTCTTAGCGTCTTCGATTCCCTTGTTTATAGCGTCGGGAACTTCGACAGACTTACCAATACCGACACCGACAACTCCGTTACCGTCGCCGACGACCATAAGTGCGGAGAATTTCATTTTTCTACCACCCTTGACAGTCTTGGAAACGCGTTCGAGAGATACCATTTTTTCGGTCAATGATAAAGTAGACGCATCAATTTTATCATACATTGTATAAAATCCTCCTTCGACTTAGAACTTAAGTCCGCCTTCTCTTGCACCTTCAGCCAGAGCCTGGACTCTTCCGTGGTAAACATAACCGCCTCTGTCGAAAACGACTTCGGTTATGCCCTTTTCGAGAGCCATCTTGGCGATGTCAATACCAACTTGCTTTGCGGCAGCGGCGTTTCCGCCGTAGGTTCCCGCATACTGCTTGCTGGCAGTTGAGAGAGCAACAAGAGTTACACCTGCTTTATCGTCGATGATCTGTGCATAAATATTTTTGAGCGATCTGTAAACATTAAGACGGGGACATTCGGCTGTTCCCGAAATTTTTCCGCGAACGCGCTTATGACGCTTTACACGGAGAAGATTTGCATCTTTTCTTGATATCATAGTGTGTTACCCTCCTTCGGCTTATTTCTTGCCGGCCTTGCCTTCCTTCATTCTTACGTACTCGCCGACGTAGCGGATACCCTTGCCGTGATACGGTTCAGGCGGTTTCTTGCCGCGGACCATCGCAGCAAACTGGCCGACGGCCTGTTTGTCGATACCGGAGACAGTGAAAGTTGTCGGACCGGTAACATCAATTGTTATACCGTCGATTTCTTCGATCTCAACGGGGTGAGAAAAGCCGATGGTGAAAACAGCTTTGTTGCCCTGTTTTGCGACCTTATAACCGATACCCTGAATTTCAAGGGCTTTGGAATAGCCTTGGGTAACGCCTTCGATCATATTGAATATCAAAGTTCTTGTCAAGCCGTGCAGAGATCTGTGAGCTTTATCATCTGACGGACGATCGACGTGAATCACGTCACCTTCAACCTTGATTATCATATCGGGATGAAGAGTTTTTACGAGTTCGCCCTTCGGTCCCTTTACGGTAATCGTGTTGTCAGACGCCAATGTAACGGTTACACCGGCGGGTATATTTATAGGTTTTCTACCAATTCTTGACATTTAAGTTTACCTCCAATAATTATGCTGCTTACCAGATAAAGGCAAGAACTTCGCCGCCGATGTTGGCTTTTCTTGCAGCCTTGTCGGTCATTATGCCCTTGGATGTGGAGATTATGGCAACGCCGAGTCCTCTCATAACCTTCGGGAGTTCTTCGCAGCTTGCGTAAACGCGGAGACCGGGCTTGGAGATTCTCTGGAGTCCCTGAAGAACCTTAGCCTTTTTGTCGCCGTATTTAAGAGTGATTTTTATCATACCCTGCTTGCCGTCTTCGATGACTTCGTAGGATTTGATATATCCTTCATCTACCAAAATCTGGGAGATTTCCTTCTTCATGTTAGAAGCGGGAACTTCAACGGTTTCATGCTTTGCGGAGTTCGCATTGCGAATTCTTGTAAGCATATCCGCGATAGGATCTGTAATATGCATTTCTGAAACCTCCTTCTCTTACCAGCTTGCCTTTTTTACGCCGGGTATTTCACCTTTGTATGCAAGTTCTCTGAAGCAAATACGGCAGATGCCGAACTTTCTGAGGTATGCGTGCGGTCTGCCGCATATCTTACATCTGTTATACGCTCTGGTGGAATATTTGGCAGGCTTCTGCTGCTTCAAAATCATAGCTTTCTTTGCCATCTTACGCTTCCTCCTTCTTTGCAAAAGGTGCACCCATAAGAGTGAGAAGCTCTTTTGCTTCTTCGTCGCGGGTTGCGGTAGTAACGAACATTATATCCATACCTCTGATCTTATCGATCTTGTCGTATTCGATTTCGGGGAATATAAGCTGTTCCTTGATACCGAAAGCGTAGTTTCCTCTGCCGTCGAACGCGTCGGGATTGATACCTCTGAAGTCGCGGACGCGGGGAAGAGCGACATTGAAAAGTCTGTCCATAAATTCGTACATTCTTTCGCCTCTGAGCGTTACTTTAACGCCGATAGGCATACCTTTACGCAATTTGAAGTTTGCGACCGATTTGCGTGCTTTACAAACGGTTGCCCTCTGACCGGTGATGGCAGTGAGGTCCGTTACGCAGGATTCGATAACCTTGGAATTGTCTTTTGCGTCGCCGCAAGCGATGTTGACAACTATTTTATCGAGCTTCGGGATCTGCATTGTGCTCTTATAGTTGAACTTTTTCATCAAGGCAGGAGCGACTTCGTTTTTGTATAAATCTTTCAAAGTTGACATATTCTACTCCTCCTTAAAAAGTTTCCTTGCAGTGTTTGCATACTCTTACTTTGGTTCCGTTTTCGAGAACCTTGTATCCGACTCTGGTGGTCTTGCTGCATTTCGGGCAGACAAGCATAACCTTGCAGGCACGGACAGGGCCTTCGGCTTTGATTATGCCGCCCTGCTGCTGTGCACTTTTGGGTTTAACATGTTTTGTTACCAGGTGTACGCCCTCGATCATAACCTGACCTTCGGAGGGGGATACTGCAAGAACCTTACCGCGGCTGCCTTTGCTGACGCCGGATATAACTTCGACGGTGTCGCCCGTCTTAACGTGCAATTTGTTCATCGGTATTCCTCCTTTACAGAACTTCGGGAGCAAGCGAAAGGATCTTGGTGTATTCCTTTTCTCTGAGTTCTCTTGCTACCGGCCCGAAGATACGGGTACCTCTCGGGGTTTTATCGTCTTTGATAAGAACGGCGGCGTTCTCGTCGAAATGGATGTAGCTTCCGTCAGCTCTTCTTACGCCTCTGACGCTGCGAACTACGACAGCCTTTACTACATCACCCTTTTTGACTTCTCCGCCGGGGATTGCCTTTTTAACGGCAGCGACTATAACGTCGCCGATGTTGGCATATCTTCTGCCCGTACCGCCCAAAACACGGATGCACATAATTTCCTTTGCACCGGTATTGTCGTCAACTTGCAGATAAGTTTGCTGTTGAATCATATCTCAAATTCTCCTTACTTCGCTTTTTCGATGATTTCAACCAAACGCCATTTCTTTTCTTTGGAAAGAGGTCTGGTTTCCATAATCAAAACCTTATCGCCGATACCGCACTGATTGTTCTCATCATGTGCCTTCAACTTATAAGTCTGTTTGATAACCTTTTTATAAAGGGGATGTCTTACGTTTTCAAATATAGCAACAACTATGGTTTTATCCATTTTGTCGGATACGACACGACCGATTCTGGTCTTTCTTAAAGCTCTTTCACTCATCGTTTTTCCTCCTCCTTGGCTCAACCATTAATTTCTTTTTCGCGAAGAACAGTCTTCACTCTGGCTATATCCTTCTTGACAAGTGCGATTCTTACGGGGTTGTCAAGCTGGTTGGTGGCATGCTGAAAACGAAGATTGAAAAGTTCTTTTTTGAGGTCTGCAAGCTTGGTTTCGAGTTCAGCTGCGGACATTTCTCTTATCTCTGTTGCTTTCATTATGCTTCACCTCCGTTTTTTGCTTCGGCGGCTTCGAGGTCGGCTTTTCTTACAAACTTGCATTTAATAGGAAGTTTGTGAGATGCGAGACGCATAGCTTCTCTTGCGACATCTTCGGAAACGCCTGCCATTTCGAACATTACGCGTCCGGGTTTAACGACTGCTACCCAATATTCGGGAGAACCTTTACCGGAACCCATTCGGGTTTCAGCGGGTTTCTGAGTAACCGGCTTATCGGGGAAGATTTTGATCCAGACGTTACCGCCTCTTTTGATGTAACGCGTCATAGCGATACGGGCAGCTTCGATCTGGTTGGAAGTTATCCACGCGGGCTGCATTGCAACAAGGCCGTACTCACCGCTGGAAATCTTGTTTCCGCGAGTTGCCTTGCCCTTCATACGTCCGCGGTGTACGCGTCTATATTTTACTCTTTTTGGCATTAACATTGCGTCTTTCCTCCCTTGCCTTGAAATTCTTTGCTGCCGTGAGGACCTCGCCTTTGTAGATCCATACTTTAACGCCGATGCGTCCGTAAGTTGTAGCAGCTTCCGCAAAGCCGTAATCGATGTCGGCTCTCAGAGTCTGAAGGGGAATAGTTCCTTCGTGATAGTGTTCGGTACGAGCGATTTCGGCACCGTTAAGACGACCGGAAACGGAAACCTTGATACCTTTTGCTCCGGCTTTCATGGTTCTGTCGATTGCCTGACGGGTTGCTCTTCTGAACGCAATTCTTCTTTCGAGGTCGCTTGCTATTCTCTGAGCGACGAGGGTTGCGTTCTGGTCGATACGCTTTTCTTCAACGATTGTGATGTAAACAGCCTTTTTGATCATGGCGTTTATCTCTTCGCGAAGTTTGTTTATATCCGCTCCGCCTTTACCGAGAACGATACCCGGTTTTGCACAGTGGATTATGATTCTTACCTTTTCGCCGGTAGAATCTCTCTCGATCTCAACCTTGGAAAGGCCTGCGACCTTGAGTTTTTTGGTGATATAAGTTCTGATCTTATGGTCTTCTACCAAGAGGTCCCCGAAATGTTCATCACGGGCATACCATCTTGAATCCCAGTTACGGATAACTCCGACTCTAAGACCGTGCGGATTAACTTTCTGTCCCATAATAAACCTCCTTATTCTTTTTCTGCAAGGACCATCGTGATATTGGACGATCTCTTCAATATAACATCAGCACTTCCGCGTGCTCTGGGCATCATACGCTTCATAACGCGTGCGGGACCTACGAAGCATTCTTTAACGTAAAGCTTGGAAGGATCCATGCCGTGGTTGTTTTCAGCGTTTGCCGCAGCGGATTTGACTAATTTGAGGAGAGGCTCGCTTGCCGCTTTCGGAGTGTTCATAAGAATACCCACTGCGGTGCCGACCGGCTTGTTCCTGATAAGGTCAAGAACGATCTTTACCTTTCTGGGGGTTATGCGAAGGCCTCTTAAATATGCTCTTGCTTCCATAATCTGTTTCTACCTCCTATGCGACTACTTCGCGGTATTCGAGGTTTTGGAACCCGAATGACCTTTGAATGTGCGGGTCGGAGCAAATTCGCCGAGTTTATGACCGACCATATCTTCGGTTACATAAACGGGAACGTGCTTTCTTCCGTCGTGAACGGCGAAAGTATGACCTACGAATTCAGGGAAAATAGTAGATGCACGAGACCAAGTCTTAACTACTCTTTTTTCGCCTTTTGCGTTCATATCCTGAACTTTTTTGTATAAAGAAAGTTCCACATAAGGACCTTTTTTAACACTTCTTCCCATATTCGCACCTCCTATTTAGCATTTCTGCGTTTTACGATAAATTTGTTGGACTTGTTCTTCTTCTTACGGGTCTTGTAACCGAGAGCCGGTTTACCCCAAGGAGTTACAGGTCCGGGTCTTCCTATCGGAGACTTACCTTCACCACCGCCGTGCGGGTGATCGCAGGGGTTCATGACGGAACCGCGAACGGTAGGACGGATACCCATATGGCGTTTTCTTCCCGCTTTACCGAGTTTTACGTTCTCGTGGTCAGCGTTGCCGATTACACCGATGGTCGCTCTGCAATTGAGAGCTATCATACGAACTTCGCCGGAAGGAAGTCTTACCTGAGCGTAGCCGTTTTCCTTAGCCATGAGCTGTGCGGAAGTTCCTGCGGAACGGGAAAGCTGTCCGCCCTTGCCGGGGTACATTTCGATGTTGTGAATCATAGTACCGACGGGGATGTTTTCTATCGGGAGGCAGTTGCCGGGTTTGATGTCGGCAGAGGGACCTGCGACAACGGTATCGCCTACATTGAGCTTCTGGGGAGCAAGGATATAAGCCTTTTCGCCGTCAGCGTACTGAATGAGAGCGATGTTAGCACTTCTGTTAGGATCGTATTCAACGGTCATAACGGTAGCAGCGTCTCCGACTCTGTTTCTCTTGAAGTCGATGATTCTGTACTTTCTTCTGTTTCCGCCGCCGTGATGACGAACGGTTATTCTGCCGTAGCTGTTACGGCCGGAATTCTTTTTAAGAGAAGAGAGAAGGGATCTTTCCGGCTTGTTAGTCGTGATTTCTTCGAAAGTCGAAACAGACATTCCTCTTCTGCCGGGAGTTGTTGGTTTGTAAAATTTAATACCCATCTTTCAACACTCCTTTACATAAGATTGTCGAAGAATTCGATAGTCTTCGAGTCAGCGGTAAGAGAAACGATTGCCTTCTTGTAGGAAGGACGGTTTCCGGAGTGGAGACCCATTCTCTTTTCCTTGCCGTCGTATCTCATGACGTTTACGGCAGCTACTTTGACTTTGAATATTTCTTCGATAGCATTCTTTATTTCGATTTTGTTTGCGTCTTTAGCAACCTTGAAGGTATATTTACGCTGCTCGCGGATGAGGTCCATGCTGCGTTCGGTGATGACCGGCTTCAAGATTATGTCCTGAGCGTATTTCATTATCTGTATACCTCCTGGATCTTATTAACAGCCTCTTTGGTTGCTATGAAGGTATCATGTTTGATTATCTCATAGACATTGAGGGTGTTTACATAAAGGGTCTTTGCCGTGGGAATGTTCTTTGTGCTCTTGACAACGGGAGCGTTTGCACCTTCAAGAACGACAAGAGCTTTGTCGGTAACATTGAGGTTATCAAGAACTTTGATCATTGCCTTTGTTTTGATTTCTGCAAGTTCGAGTTTGTCGATAACGATGAATTTGCCTTCGGCAACCTTTGCGGAGAAAGCGGATTTGAGAGCAAGTCTCTTTGCTTTCTTATTCATCGAGTAACGGTAGCTTCTGGGCTTGGGGCCGAGAGCAACGCCGCCGTGTGTCCACTGAGGAGATCTTGTCGAACCCTGACGGGCACGTCCGGTACCCTTCTGTCTCCAAGGCTTTCTTCCGCCGCCTCTGACCTCTGTACGGGTGAGGGTGGACTGAGTGCCCTGTCTCTGGTTTGCAAGATAATTCTTTACCGCTTCGTGCATAAGAGAAACGTTTACGGGGATTGCAAATATGTCGTCGTTAAGTTCCATGGTGCCGACTTCTTTGCCTTCCATATTGAATACTTTGACTTCCATTACGATTTCCTCCTTCCTTATGCCTTGACAGCGGATTTAACAACTATAAGACCGCCGTTAGGTCCGGGAACCGCACCTTTGATGGCGATAAGATTATTTTCCGCATCAACTTTTACGATATCAAGATTCTGGACGGTAACCTGTTCGCTTCCCATGTGACCCGGCATACCCTTGCCCTTCATAACTCTGGAGGGGTCGGTGTTTGCACCCATGGAACCCTGGTGTCTGTGGTAACCCGAAGTACCGTGGGTTGTGGGCTGTCTGTGGAAACCGAGACGTTTGATAGTGCCCTGATATCCTTTACCTTTTGAAATACCCGTGACATCGACTTTGTCGCCTGCCGCGAATACGTCGGCTTTTACAACATCGCCGACATTGAGTTCGTTATCGAACTGGATTTCTCTGAGAAATCTCTTGTAGCCCGACTGAGCCTTGTCAAAATGGCCCTTGAGAGGTTTTGTGACGAGCTTTTCTCTTACATCGTCAAAACCGAGCTGAACGGCGTCGTAGCCGTCGGTTTCGACTGTCTTCTTCTGAACGACGGTGCAGGGACCGACTTCAAGAACGGTTACGGGAACGATCTTGCCGTTTTCGGTAAACAGCTGAGTCATTCCGACTTTTTTTCCGATAATTCCTTTTTTCATCTGAATTTTCTCCTTTCGGTTATTGGTCGGGAAACCCGACTTGACCGCATAACCTTTTCGGTCATGGACAGCTCCGAGTCCGTTTGCTTCCGATAACGGAAGTAGTTCGGCGGTGAAAGACACCGACCTTGCCGAGCCGTTTAGGGCTAAGGATTTTTCTCTGAAACGATGGCGGTTTTCAGATTAGAGTTTGATTTCGATTTCTACGCCTGCGGGAAGTTCAATTCCCATGAGAGCCTCGACGACTTTTTTTGTCGGTTTGAGAATATCGATAACTCTCTTGTGGGTTCTGTATTCGAACTGTTCTCTCGAGTCCTTATACTTATGAACCGCTCTGAGGATTGTGATAATCTCTCTGTCGGTGGGAAGGGGTACGGGACCGGATACCTTTGCACCCATTCTCTTCGCTGTGTCAACGATCTTCTCCGACGCCTGGTCGATAAGATTATGATCGTAAGACTTCAAACGGATTCTCATTTTTTCGTTAGCCATTGCTTTCGCCTCCTTCATCAATTTGGGGGAAGGTGTCAAAACACCCTCTGCCGATCAACGAAATGGAGATGAACTGCCGAACACTCACCCGTGCGTTTCACATTTCAGACAGTAAAAAATTCGGATCGCAATTATATTGAGAGTCCGAACATGACGGGTGTCGGGCGGTAAACACAGGGTGCTTACACCGACTAAATTCAGCATCATCCAATTTCAAATCGGATACTGCTCCATCGAAATTACCAGCAAAATCGCTGCAACCTTCGACTTCAACGCATTATTTTGCCATGCTCGGATATTATAACACACAAAAATGCGGATTTCAAGCGTTTTTCAGCCTTCAAATGCGAACTTTTTGTCACAAACCCCTGTTTTTGCCTGTTTTTTATTAAAGTTCGTTTTTTTGTCACATAAACAGGCAGAAAAACAGGAAAAATCGGGGCAATTTTAATAAAAACGCCCCGACCGTATATATTATATATAAATAGGAAGACAGCCCCGAAAAAATTCAGAAAAGAGAAAACAAAAAGATTGCCGCAGCAGCCAAAAGAGAAGAAAAAAGCTTCGAAAATAGGTACGGAACAGGCGAAATTTCCGCAGAAATCACCTGCGAAAGCACCTGAAAATGAACCGAAAGCCCCGACCACGAAAGCAAAGCAGCGGCAAAAGCAAGGTTTTCGGTTGTTGAAATAGGCAGGAGAGACGACGCCCCTGCGGAAATTTCGAAGAAGCCGCGGATTGCCGAAGAAAAAGGATAACCGAGCGGCAAAACGGCGGAAATAAC
Source organism: uncultured Eubacteriales bacterium (assembly GCA_934481505.1). GTDB lineage: Bacteria > Bacillota > Clostridia > Oscillospirales > UBA644 > Geddesella. Next base: position 1,662 of record CAKSPP010000002.1, on the reverse strand, counting down.
GCCGCAGACAACCGAGAAAAAGACGACGAAAGCCGAGACCGAAAGCACGCTTTTTCCCGCCGAAACCACCGCGGAAAGAAATTCGGGAAGAAAAGCTTTTCGGGAGGTTTTTTCCTGTTTTTTATCGCAGAATTTCTGATCTCCGCCGAAAAGACGGCAGACAATAACCGCCGAAAGAAATGTCGATAAAAGAACTGCGGCATAAAGCCGCCAGCCGACCGACACGCTGCCGAAAACGCCGACGCCGACCGCTGTAACGATAAACCCCGCGGAGGGAGAATTCGAAAAAGTCAAAGCCTTTTCGCAGTCGCTTTTCGAAATTTCGCCGTTTAGATAGAGCCTTTCCGCCGAAGACGCCCCCACGGGAAAGCCCGAAAGCAGACCCAAAGCAAGAGGAGCGGCTGTTTTTTCGGATGTACCGAAAAGAAAACGGACAATCCGAGAAAAAAGCTTTCCGCAGACTTTCGTAAAACCGAAAGCGATTGCAATGTTTGAGAAAACGAAAAACGGAAAAAGGGACGGAATAAGCGTTTCGAGACAGACAAAAACCGCGTTTTTTGCAGAAGCCGCCGCCTCTTTCGGAAAAAGCAGCAGAACGAAAAATCCCGAGAGAGAAACCAAAAGCGGAAGAAAAGAAAACTCTCTTTTTCCTTTCTTTTCCGAAATAACCGAAAATTTCATATTTTTTCACCGAAAACTCTTGTTTTTTTGGGAAACATACTGTATAATGTATAATGTAAAAAAGTTTTGAATATGCTGACGGATCGCTTTGCGGTCCCGAATAAAAAAGAGAGGTATTGAAAAATGAAAACAATCGGTGTGCTCACAAGCGGCGGAGACAGCCAGGGCATGAACGCCGCAGTCCGTGCGGTAGTAAGAACCGCTCTCGACGAGGGGTTCCGCGTAGTCGGTATAGACAGAGGCTATACGGGTCTTATAAACGGACATATAACCGAGCTTGACTACACTTCCGTTTCAAATAAAATCGGCACGGGCGGAACTTTCTTGAAGACCGCAAGATGTCCCGAATTCAAAGAGGAAGCAGGAATTCTCAAAGCCGTTGAAACCGCAAAGAAATTCGGTATTGACGGAATAGTCGTTATGGGCGGCGACGGCTCTTTCAGAGGAGCAAGAGACCTCACCCTGCACGGCGTTCCCTGCGTCGCTCTTCCCGGAACGATAGATAACGACATTGTTTGCAGCGATTACACCATCGGTTTTGACACTGCGGTTAATATCTGCGTTGAGCTTATCGACAAACTCCGCGACACAAGCGAATCCCACGACAGATGCTCCGTCGTTCAGATAATGGGTAAAAACGCAGGCTGGGTAACTCTCGAAGCGGCAATCGCTTCCGGAGCAACAACAACAGTCGTTCCCGAAGTCGAATTTAATTTCGAAAGAGACATTATCGAGCGTTTCAAGAGAGGCAAGCGCTACGGCAAAACGAGCTTTATCGTCGCCGTTTCGGAAGGCTGTTTCTTTGACGTTCCCTCAAATAAGAACCTTGAATATTTGAGAAGCATCGGAATAAACAACATCGCCGACTTCGCAAAGAAAGTTGAAGAAGCGACAGGCGTTGAATCGAGAGAAGCTACTTTCGGTCACGTTCAGAGAGGCGGTATCCCGACCGCACGCGACAGAGTCGTTGCTACCGAAATG
>CAKSPP010000001.1 GCA_934481505.1 uncultured Eubacteriales bacterium | reverse complement strand
GCGGAAAATGGAAATTTTGATTAACGGAGCCGCCGGAAGAATGGGCGGCACCTTTATTGAATATTGCGAAAAAAACAGGATTTCGGTCGTCGGAAAATTTGACATTTTAACCGAAAGACTTTCAACTTTTTGTAAGAAAGCGGATGTCCTTGTCGATTTTTCCGAAAAAACCGCGGTAAAGGAAATCACCGACTTTATCACAGCAAAAAAGATGCCTGCGGTGCTTGCGGCGACGGGTTACGCTGACAACGAAATCTCGCTAATAAAAAAGGCTGCCGAAACCGTCCCGGTTTTCCTTTCCGCAAACCTTTCTCTCGGAGCGGCGTTTCTTTTGCTGTCTGCAAAGCGTGCGGCAAAGTTTTTTCCCGACGCCGATATCGAAATTATAGAAACGCACCATTCCCGAAAAAAAGACAGCCCGAGCGGAACCGCACTTTTGTGTTTTGATTTTATAAAAAGCGTAAGACCCGAAGCCCGTCTTTCAAAAGACGGCGGCTGCCGCAAAAAGAACGAAGTCGGAATACACTCGCTGCGGCTCGGAGATATATGCGGAACGCATGAAGTGATTTTCGCAACGCCGTCGCAGACTGTAACTTTACGCCATTCCGTAAACAGCAGGACGGCTTATGCCGAGGGAGCACTTGCCGCCGCAAAATTTATTATCGGCAAAAAAAGCGGACTTTACGGCATTGAAGATTTGTTCGGAGGCGATTTCGGTGAAATATGAATTCATAAAAATGCAGGCATCGGGAAACGATTACATATATTTCGACTGCTTTGAAAAAGAAATAAAAAATCCTGAAATTCTGGCAAAAAAGATGTCGCCGAGGCATTTTTCGGTAGGCTCCGACGGGATAGTCCTCATTTTGCCGTCAAAAACCTGCGACGCGAAAATGAGGATTTTCAACGCCGACGGAAGCGAAGCCGCGACCTGCGGAAACGCACTGAGGTGCCTCGGGAAATTTCTTTCCGAAAAATTCGGGAAAAGCGGATTCACCGTCGAAACGGGCGGAGGGGTAAGAAATCTTACCGTTTCGGACGGCAAAACATATGTCAATATGGGGAAAACCTCGGTCGGGGCATTTTCGCAAAAGGTAATTTTTGAGGGAAAGGGATATATTTTTTATTCCGTAAAGATAGGAAATTTTCACAGCGTTTTGTTTAATTGTGACCCCGAAAAAACGGAAATTGAAAAAATCGGGAGCTTCGTTCAGGAAAAAGCCCCTGCCGACAGCGTTCCGAATGTCGAATTTGTCGGGGAAATAAAAAACGGCGAAGCGTTTATGAGGGTATGGGAACGAGGCAGCGGCGAAACGCTTTCCTGCTCTTCGGGGGCGGCGGCGGTTGCGGCGGCAGCCGAAAAGATAGGCAGAATAGGTAAAAACGAGAAATTTATCGTCAGGACGCCGGGAGGAATTACCGAAACGGAAGTGACGGACGACGGCATTATAATTTCGGGGGATGCCCACACCGCGTTCAGAGGAGTATTTAACGATGAAGATAAATGAAAATTTCAAAAGACTGCCAGAAAATTATCTCTTTAACGAAACCGCACGCCGCAAGGCGGAATTCTTGAAAAGAGAACCGAAAGCGGAGATTATAGACCTCGGCATAGGGGATGTGCGGCTTTCTCTCGGCAAAACGGTCGTTTCGGCAATGAAACGAGCCGCCGCCGAAGAAGAACACATAAAAACATTCAAAGGCTATCCGCCGACACGCGGTTTTCCGTTTCTCTTAAAAGCGATATCCGCCCTTTATATGTCAAACGGAATCCCGATTTCGGAAGACGAAATTTTCGTTTCGGACGGGGCTAAAAGCGACATCGTGAATTTTATCGGGTTTTTTTCGTCGTCAAAGGTGCTTATCTGCGAACCCTCATATCCCGCGTATGCCGAAATCGCCGTTCTTTCGGGAAAAACTCCCGTATATATAAAAGGAACGGAAGAAAACGGATTTTTGCCGCTCCCCGACGAGGAGACAGGCGAAAACCTGATAATAATTCTCTGTTCGCCGGGAAACCCGACGGGCGAAACCTATTCAAAAGAAGACCTTGAAAAATGGGTAAAATTCGCCCTTGCAACATCCTCCGTCATAATTTTCGACGCCGCCTATCGCGATTTTATCACCGAAGAAAAACCGTTTTCGATTTTCGAAATTTCGGGAGCGGAAAAGTGTGCGGTCGAAATTTGCAGCTTTTCCAAAGGTGCGGGCTTTACCGGGATACGTTGCGGCTGGTCGGTCGTCCCGTCGGCGTTAAGGTGCGGCGGGGAAAATGTCAACGCCGCGTTTCTGCGAAAGCTTTCCGCAGAGAAAAACGGAGTATCGTATATTTCCCAAAGGGGTGCGGAAGCCGCCCTGCTGCCGAAAGGCAGAGAGGAAAATATGCGGAACATTTCGGAATATCTGCATAACGCCGCGATGCTCGGCAAGGTGTTCGCCGAAAAGAAACTGAAATTTTACGGCGGCGTAAATTCCCCCTACCTCTGGCTTTGCCTTCCCGAAAAAACAACTTCCGAAAATTTTTTTTCGAGACTTCTCTACGGGGCACATATCGTCGGAACTCCGGGTGCGGGTTTCGGACCGTCGGGCGAAGGATATTTTCGCCTTTCGTCGCTTGCCCTGCCGCGGGATATCAATACCGCCGTGTTCAGACTTCGGGTGTTCTTATAAAGATATTTCACTCCGGATTTTATCCGGGATCACTTTGTGCAAAACGCCGTGCGTTTTTATTAAAAACATTTCCCCGCTGTTCAAAAAATAACGGGGAATTTTACTGTGAGAAATCAAAGTTTCCTTATCAGCCCTCACATTTATTTTGTATAAGGCAAAGTCGCGTATTCTGCCCAATGGGCAAGGTGGCGGGTGAGGATAAGTCTGTCAAGGTTGTTGACCTTACCGTCGCAGTTGACATCGGCGGCGGCTTCGATTATGCCCTTTTCAAGAGCCTCGGGCCATTTCGCGAGCCAACGCGTAAGCAACAGACGGTCGTAATTGTTTACAATGCCGTCGCCGTTCACGTCGCCAAGCAGGACGGTGGCAACATCTACCGTTCCGTTTTGTGTTGCAAATGCAACCTTTTCTCCGTTGACGTCGTAAATGTCGAAATCATCGTAATCGTAAGAAACGGATATCGGGGTCTTGCCGAGAGGTGCATCTTCAAGAATTTCGAAAGTAAGAATTACGATATTTCCGTTTTCGGTGAAGTTTTCGGTAGCGGTGTCGTTTACCCAACTCAGATAATAAGGCACACCGAGAGACGGGTTATGCACCTGCTCACCTAAAATTCCGCGGTCTTCGACCTTGACAAGTTTCAGGATATTTGCGTCGTAATCAAGTTTCAAAGACATGGACGCTATCCCAGGGTTATTTTTAAGAGAAATTGCGACTTTGACCTGATTGCCGACAATACCGCGGACGGAAGAGACTTCTATCAACGGATCGGTTTCGCCCGGTTCGTAAAAAGTATAGTTGTCTTTATATGTATCTCCGCAAAGAGTACAGGTATGAAGAGTATATCCCGGTGAGTTTTTTGTCGGAGGAATTATTTCTTTCCCGTAATTGTGGTCGAGCGTTGAAATATCAGCCGCAGGACTTGAAAAACTTTCGGGGCAGTTTGCGGTTGCTTTCATTCTCTGATAAAATTTGTGACTGCTGTTTCTTGTCAGATTTTCAAAGACATTACTGTCCTGCCACTCGCCGTCGTCCATACGGTATTCGTATCCGTCGGTCGGGGCAAGAACAACGGAATTTTCAGTGAGGGTCGAAGCCATAGGGGTTTCGGGAGTAATCTTGTTCAGATAATAGTAAACCGGAATACTATTATTTTGTGCATAAGTATCTGCATAACTTCCTTTTACTGTTCGGATTGTAAGATTTTCACAATTGGAAAAAGCATTCCACCCTATGCTTGTCACGCTGTCAGGTATGGTTATACTTGCAAATCTGGAACAGCCGTAAAAAGCATACCATCCAATCTTTGTCACACTATCAGGAATTGTTATTGTTTCAATCCCGTCACAATATGAAAATATATAGTCAGGAATGGTTGTTATTCCCTCCTCAAAAGTAATATTCTTTAATTGGGAACAATTACTAAACGGCCCATATTTTGAATCTTCAAAAGTCCCGCATTTACTAAGCGACTTTGGAATTTCGATAGATTCTATTGCCGTATTCGAAAAGGCAGAAATTCCAAGATAGGTTAAATTTTTAGGAAGGTTTACAGTTTTCAAGCTTTTGCAACCATTAAAGACATAATCATTTATGGCTGTTAAATTGTTTGGAAGTTTTACATCTGTAAGGTTTTTGCAATATGAAAAAGTAGATTTTCCTATATGTGTTACACTGTCGGGAATCGTTATGCTTGTAAGTCCGGTACAATCGGAAAAGGCATATTCTCCTATACTTGTTACGCTGTCGGGAATCGTTATGCTTGTAAGTCCTGCACATCTGGAAAAAGCCCAATTTCCTATACTTGTTACACTGTCGGGAATCGTTATGCTTGTAAGTCCGGTACAACCGGAAAAAGCATCCCAGCCTATACTTGTAACGCTGTCGGGAATCGTTATACTTGTAAGTCCGGAGCAACCGTAAAAGGCATATTCTCCTATACTTGTTACACTGTCGGGAATAGTTATCTCTGTAAGTCCCGTACACCTGTTAAAAGCATTATCTCCTATACTTGTTACACCATCGGGAATCGTTATGCTTGTAAGTCCTCTACAACCGTCAAAAGCAGATTCTCCTATACTTGTTACGCTGTCAGGAATCATTATGCTTGTAAGTCCGGTACAACCGGAAAAAGCAGAATTTTCTATACTTGTTACACTGTCGGGAATTGTTATATTCTTTATATCTGTTCTCCCGCTAAAAGCATTTTTTTCAATTGTTTTGCAGCCGTCGGCTATCTTTACGGTTAGTAATTGGGGAAACTGCGATAAACTATTTTTTGTTAAATATCTCATGGGTGCAGAGATATATGTAACATACTCACACCCGTTAAAAGCGTAAGGTCCTATACTTGTTACGCTATCGGGAATCATTATGCTTGTAAGTCCGGTACATTTGTAAAAAGCATAATTTTCTATACTTGTTACGCTGTCGGGGATAGTTATGCTTGTAAGTCCACTACACCCGTAAAAAGCAGAATTCCCTATATTTGTAACACTGTTGGCAATCGTTACCTTTTTCAAAGAAGTTTTATTCTTAAAGGCAGAATCGGCAATTTGGGTTACGGGATAGTTGTTATATTTCGAACGGACGGTTATTTCCGTTGCGGTATCACTGCAGCCGGTAACTACCGCATGGTCACCGTCGATTTTATAGGATACGCCGTCAATAAGTTCTCCGTCTGCGGCGGAAAATTCGGGCGTAGGGAAAAGAGCGGCAATGAGTATAAAACATAGGATAACCGCTGCTGTCTTTCTTAAAATTTTCATGGTCAAATCTCCTAAATTTGGAAAATATGTAAAAAATATACATATAGCATAACACAATATTGCATTTTTGTCAAATAAAATATAAAAAGAAAGCAGCCGTCACATGGCGGCTGTTTTGTCAGCGTGAAATTGTTTTTATCATAAGGTAGCCGAACGGAATAAGCGACGAAACCAAAAGATAAATCCAGAATTTTGAAAGGAAGATTTCGTTAAAGACTTCGAGGGAACCTGTAAAAAGCACAGAAACTCCGCAAAAAAGAATTCCGAGGACCACGGTAACGAAGAATCCGATTATCAGGGAGATGATTGCCAAGGGACCTGCGGAACTGAATTTTCCGGGAATTTTCCCCGCAGTCCAAATGCGGTTCTTCTCTTCCTTCGGAAGCTTTTCATCCGATAAGAATTTATCAACGATTCCGATGACATTTTCAAGAGAATCCTTGCCGGACTCTTCATTTTCGTGATATTCTATGGAATATCTGTTTTGCTTTCCGAAGAAAATGTCATATTTATCAAAAGGAGAATTGTTTTTAAGGAACACGAACTCCGCAGTTGCATCAAGGTATGCAACATTTAAGGCGGCGATTATTGTGCAGTATTCTTCGCCGATCTTTTTGCTGAATTCCGGGAATTCGCCCTCATAGCCCTTGCTTTTCAGAATATCCGTTATTTCTTTTCTCAATGTTTCGGATTTTTTGCTGTCTCCGTATTTCGCATAGGATTTCTGACTGTCTTCATAGAGATTAAAAACCTTTTCGAAAAGAGGTTTGAAACGAAGCTGCGACAGGTGACCGAACTTTGTTAAGCCCTCGGTTTCTTTTGCAAATCCGAGTTTTTCGAGTTCGGCGATAAATTCGGGAGTTATTTTTCTCTTATCCACCGTTTCTTCTATTCTTTCGGAAAGAGGAATAAGTCTTTTTTCCTTATTGTTGAGAAGATCTTCCGAAAGATCCCGTTTTTCGAGAATTCCCAAAGCCAAACAGTTCAGATACATCCAGGAAGTGTCGTTATACGCCCATTCGGCAAAGCACGGCTCGATTCTGTATATTTTTTGCACAGGTTCTGCGTCAAAAAAAGAAATCGCACATTCGGACAGATCATCTCCGTCAAGAAAAGAAATTCGCATTGTTTTTATACCGTTGTCAATGAAAAACTCTACACATTCGCAAATGTACCAGTCTTCCGGCAGCTGCCCGGAAATCACTTCGGTATTTTGCAGAACAACATATTCCGAAACATAAGGGATGGATGTTCCTTTGTATATTTTGATTTCGTCCGCTTTGCTGCCCCTTACTATATAAATAGCGGGGTCTTCGTCTTCCTTAAAAAGCTTTTTCGCAGCCTCTTCGGGAATGACTTTCAGGCTTTCGGTCTTCGCTTCATTATTGAGTTTTTCAAATTCGGAGTGTTTTTCTTTCAAAAAGTCAAGAATTTTATCGATACTGTCTTTTTCCGAAAGACCGTCCGGCAGCCCGAAAACTTTCAGAGAATTTCGGAAATCTTTTTCTCCTCTTGCTGTTATTTTTTCGAAAAGGTCACAGCTTTTTGCCGAGCTGTAAATGTTTTCGCATTTCATTACGTCTTCGGTAAAATACTTCATCTGTTTCTCCTTATAAAAAAGCCGCAACTTGGTTGCGGCTTGATGTTTTATTAAAGACCTTCGGCGAAGGTGAGAACCTGACCCTTTTTATCCGATTCGAAGCAGGCTTCCATAACTTTCATTACTCTCATTACCTGATCGAGGCGGACGAGCTGTTCTTCTTTTCCCTCTATGGCCTTGCAGACATTTCTGTAAAAATCGTGGACGTCGGAATGGGGAATATCGAGCTTATATCTGTCAAGCGTTATTTCGTCACGCGGTGCCATGGTTTTTGTGAGTCCTGCCGCCGTTTTGACGGGAACGACTTCGCTTTCGTGCCAATGTTTGAGCTTTGCGACTTCGCAGTTTTCGCTCCATTTCGTAATTTTTGCGGTACCTTTTTCGCACTGCATATAAAAACGGGGAAGGTCGAGGAAATTATAGGTTCCGACTTCGACATATCCTCTGCAGCCGTCTTCAAAGAACATTTCGAGCTTAAAACCGTCTTCGACTTCGTCGTTTGTTATGTTGGTGCAGGTGCAGTAAAGTTTTTTGATTTTCCCGGTGTTAAGACGGAGCATCTGGTCAATAAGATGAACGCCCCAGTCAAGAATCATTCCGCCGCCGAACTCTTTTTTGCCTCTCCAGTCGCTCGGAATTCCTCTCGAACCGTGGATACGCGATTCGATGTTTATCGGCTTTCCGATTTCGCCCGAATTGCAGAGAGACTGCATTGCGAGATAGTCGATATCCCAGCGTCTGTTCTGGTGGACGGTGAAAAGTTTTCCGCTCTTTTCAGCGGCGTCTATCATCGTCTGAAATTCCGCCGAGGTTATCGCGACGGGTTTTTCGCAGATTACGTTTTTGCCCGCTTCAAGGGCTTTTATTACGACTTCGGGATGAACGTCGTTCGGAATTGCGACGGTTACGAGTTCGACTTTTTCGTCGGCAAGGACTTCTTCAAGCGAATTGTAGGCAAAAATGCCTTTATCTCTTGCCGCCTGTCTTCTCTCTTCTTTTATATCGTAAATTCCCACGAGGTTTACGACGTCCGAATCGAGTGCGTGCTGAACATGCCAGCCGCCCATTCCGCCGTAACCTATTACGCAAAGATTGTGTTTCATTTTGTTACCTCTCCGTGTTCTTCTTCAATATGTGTATGTAAAACTCCGCCGTGTCGCAGAGTTTTTCTGTTTTTGCAAGTCTGTCAATTCCCTCTTTCGGAGTTCTCCATGAATACGGGGTCATCGTAAAAAGGGACATAACATCTTCTTTTCCGCTGACTTCTATCGGAAAAGATATTTTTTCGTTTTTGATATAGGTAAATCCGTCGTATTCCGCCCTCGAAAAAGCGTTTTCGTAAGGCTTATTATAGAGGATTTCTTTCATTTTCATAAGGTGCTTTTCGGCGGGAACGACATAGAGAAAATATCCGCCCGGGACAAGAATTCTCTTAAATTCCTCCGCCGAAAGCGGTGCGAAAATATCGCAGACGATGTCGACGCTTTCGCTTTTAACCGGAAGATCGTAAGCCGACGCCACCGCAAAAAACGCGTTTTTATATTTCTTTGAGGCTTTCTCGACGGCAATTTTCGAAATATCGATCCCGAAAGTTTTTGCCGAGACTTCGGCAATTCCGTCGGTATAATATCCCTCGCCGCAGCCGCAGTCAAAGACAAAGCCTTTGCCGATTTTAGAAATTTCTTTTTTGACGGCTTCTTTGAGCGGTTCATAGTAGCCTTTTGAAAGGAAATTTCTTCGGGACATGACCATTTCCTTTGAGTCGCCCGGCACTTTCGAATTTTTCTTCTGCACCGGCAGCAGGTTTACATATCCCGACGCCGAAATATCAAAACGGTGTCCGTTTTCGCAGACAAGACTGTTTTTGTCTTCCGAAAACTCCGCCTTACAGACGGGACAGCAAAAAATATTATTCGTTGCTGTCATTTTCGGTTTCTTCTTTTATGCTTTCTCCGTCAAGAACTTTCTGAATAAGTTCCTTTATCTCTTCTTCCTTAGCGTTGTTTCTTATCATGACCCACTGTTTTGTGGACATCGAATAAGGAACTTCGTAAGCTCCGTTACCCTCTACGCTTACCGATCTGACGTACCATTCTCCGCCGTCGGCAATCTGCATTTTAACGATTTCGGAAATGACTTCGGAGGGCATATCCGTCTGGAAATATCTCTGCAAGCTGTCGAGAATGTCGGCATAGCCCGAAATTACGGAGGGTGACGACGCTTTCTGTATTATCGCCGAAATAACAGCCATCTGGTCTCTGCCTCGCTGGTTGTCTCCGTCGGCAAAGCTGTGTCTTTCACGGACAAAGTCAAGAGCCATCTTGCCGTCCATATGAGTCCAGCCCTTTGTGAAGTGGGTCATATATGTTCCCCACGCGTTGAAACTCTTCGGAACATATACGTCGATACCTTTAAGAGCGTCGATTATCTTCATAAAGCCCGTAAAGTTTACACGGAAATAATAATCGAATTTGAGATTGTCGTATATCGTTTCGAGGGTGTTCATCGAAACATTTATTCCGTAAAGACCTGCATGAGTGAGTTTATCGGGTGTTGCGGAATATTTGCCGTTATCGAATTTAAGGTTTACATAATAGTCTCTCGGAGTGTTTACAAGGAGGACTTCTTTTGTTTTGAGGTTTGCAACCGCTATAATATTGACGTCGCTTCGGCTGACCGACGTAACTTCTCCGAATCTGTCGATACCGCTGAGGTACATTACTATCGTGTCGCCTTTCAGCGTTTTATCGTTCTTGTCAACGGTGATTGAAAATTCTTCCGAATAGAGAATCCTTGTTTCTGTTTCGAAATTCTGATAGGTTTCGATATCGGTAATAACGGGAATAAACGAATCGCCGAGAATTATTGCTTCTACTTTGCCGTCGTAAAGAGCTTCGGCAAGGTCTTCGGCGGTCTTATATTCCGCGGTCTTCGGCGACTTACCGAATTTATCGGTAAGTATATTCATCATATTATTGAGAGATTCGCCGTGAGCCGACGCCAGAATTCCGTAGGTGAAATCGGCGGCTTCGCTGTCGGACGGAATTTCTCTGCTTGCCATAATGTATACGCATATCTTTTCGGTCTGTGAACCTGCGTTGTCGTTCATTCTCTTTATGGTGTTTGCAACGTCACCGAGAACGGTCGAGCCGAAAAGCAAAGCTATTGCGAGAAGTACGGAAATGACTTTACCGACAATTCCCGATTTATATCTGAACTGTAAAAGCAGCGTTATTACGCAAAGCAGGAAAAGAATTACGGTAATGCCTATTGAAATGCTGTCGGGCAGCAGATTTACCCTGAAAAGCTGCCAGCAGAAGATAGCCGAAACGATAAACTGCAGGGCTGAAAGCGTTATTCCGAGATTTTTTGCGAACAAAAATCTTTTTTTCGTTTTCACGGCGGACACCTCCCAAAACAAGTCCGGTTTTATGGAAAAAAATGGGGATAACCGTGCGTTATCCCCATTTGGTGCGCTTGAAGGGACTCGAACCCCTGACCCACTGCTTAGAAGGCAGTTGCTCTATCCACCTGAGCTACAAACGCGTGAGCGGTCTTTTGACCTTGTCAAGTATAACACAAAATATATCAAAAAGCAACAAGTATTTTTCGATTTTTTTGTGAAATATTGCTCACACCCCTGTTTTTATATATCTCCCCGTTCCGAAAGGATGTCAATTATCGTTTCTTTGGTCTGATTTCCCGTTGAAAAAACCGAAAGATGTCCGTCCCTGAACAAAAGAAAGGACGGGACGTTTGTAACACCGAATCTGTCCGCAATTTCGGGAGAACGGTCGACGTCTATTCTCCCGACCGTAATTTCGGGATGTTCTTTTGCAATCTCCTTTATTGCCGGCTGAATTTTCTTTGATTCTTCGCACCAGCCTGCGGTGAAATCGAGAAGCACGGGCTTTGCCGAAAGAGTCACTTCGTTTTCAAAATTTGCGGAGGTTATGTCTATTTCCATTAAAATCGCTCCTTTTCGGAAATAGTATGCCCGCAAAATTATGAAAATAAACTTTTAATATCGTCGGGGAGCGGTGCCGTAAAGCAAAGTTTTTCTTTTGTGTCGGGATGAAGAAAAGTTATTTCCGCACAATGCAGAGAGGGTCTCTTGATTTCCTCTGTTTCTTTGCCGTAAAGCCAATCGCCGAAAAGAGGATGACCTTCCGCCGCAAAATGAACTCTTATCTGGTGAGTTCTTCCCGTATGCAGAATCACTTCCGCAAGCGACAGCCCGTTTTGCTCTTTCAAGATTTTATATTCCGTAACGGCTCTTTTGCCGTCGCCGTCGCAGACTTCTCGTTTTATCGTCGCAATACCCGGAATTCTTCTTATATTTCTGTCGATTATTCCGCTTTTTTTATCGAAAATTCCAACTGCTGCGGCAAGGTATTTTTTCCCTATCCGACCGTTCTGCATTTCTTTTCGCAGGATGTCCTGTGCCCGCGAGTTTTTCGCGATAACGCATACCCCGGAGGTTCCGCGATCGAGACGGGTAACACAGCGAAAAACCGGGATTTCGCCCTTTTTGTTAAAATAATATGCGACAAAATTCGCAAGACTGTCCGAAACGTGTCCTTTCGACGGATGGACGGGTACACCTGCCGCCTTATTTACTATAAGAAGGTCGCCGTCTTCATATATAATATCTATATCGCCCTTTGTCGGGATTATGTTTTCGGACGGGGCTTCGTCTTCGAAATTTATCTCAACTTCGTCTCCCGTATGCAGAATTTCGTTCGTATACGCTCTTTTTCCGTTTATTTTTATCCCGTCTTCGCTCTTTTTAAGGCGTTTTATAAGAGCCGACGACGCTTCCATTTCAATTTTTATGAAAATCCCCGCTTTTATACCGTCAAAAGTTTCGGGAACCGTTTTTCTTACCGTTTTTTTCATTTGCCGTCCTCATAAGGTGTTTTCTTGATTTTATCAGAATATTCGCCCGAAGTCAATCATAGGCTTTAAGGAAAGGGGCGAATGCGGTGAAATATCTCAAAAAAATATCACGCGGCATATATTTTCTTGCCGTGCTTTTTATAATTTTCGCGGGACTTCGGGATGTGACGCTTTTCAATTCGGAAGTTTCTCCCGTCGTTTCGGAGGGAAGAGAAAAAGTCGTTCTTCCTGTAATAATGTACCATTCGTTTCTGAAAGATCCGCGTTCCCAAGGCAAATATGTCACTCCGCCGTCGCTTTTCGAAGAAGATCTCAAATACCTCAAAGAAAACGGATATGAAACGGTGACGGTTGCCGACCTTGTCGCTTACTACGAAAACGGCAGGCCGCTTCCCGAAAAGCCCGTAATGCTCACCTTTGACGACGGTTATTACAACAACTATGTTTACGCCTATCCTCTGCTTAAAGAGTATAACGCCAAAGCGGTGCTTTCGATAATAGGTATCTGCTCCGAAAAATTTTCCGAATCGGAAGACGAAAACGCCAATTATTCGCACGTAACATGGGACGAAATAAAGGAAATGAGCGACAGCGGGCTTGTCGAAATACAGAACCACAGTTATAACCTGCACACTCTCGACAAGGGGAGAAAGGGAGCGAGGAAAAAACAGGGAGAAAACGAGCTTGAATATCAGAATATGCTCGAAGACGACCTTTCGAAATTGCAGGAGCTTTTATATGAACATTGCGGAATTATCCCGACAGCTTTTGCTTATCCTTTCGGGGCGGTGAGTGACGCGTCTATCCCCGTCGTTAAAAAAATGGGTTTTAAGGCTTCCTTTACCTGTCTTCAAAGGATAAACATTCTCGAAAGCGAAGAAGACCTTATATTAATGAACAGATTTCTGCGGACGGGCGACAACAGCGAAAAGTTCTTTTCGTCGCTCGGACTTGAAAAATATTACGGAAAGGCGGCAGCGGAATGAAAGAAAAACTTAAAAGAGGGATAAAGACCGTTCTGAAATTTATCGACGGGCGTTGGCAGGAGATAACTCTCTGCACCCTTGCCTGTGCCTTTGCCGTTCTGCTTTTCGCCTGCTACGGCGTTTCTTTCCCGAAAACGAAAGAGGCTGTCAGCGATTGGGGGCTTTCTTTCGGAAAGGAAAACACAGCTCCCCAGGGAAATGTTTCGGCGGAGGAATTAAAGCAGTACGGAGCGTATTTTATCGGGGACACCTCGCAGAAGAAAATTTATCTCACCTTTGACGCGGGCTATGAAAACGGATACACCGAAACGATTCTCGACACCTTAAAAAAGACCGATACCAAAGCGACCTTTTTCCTCGTCGGGCATTACCTCAAAACGCAGCCCGCACTTGTCGAAAGAATGGTAAACGAGGGGCATATCGTCGGAAACCATACCTATACCCACCCAGATATGTCCAAAATCGCGGACAAAGAGGCTTTCCGAAAGGAACTTGAAGAGGTCGAAAGCCTTTACAACACGATAACAACAAAAAAAATGCTTCGCCTGTACCGTCCGCCGCAGGGCAAATTCAGCGTAGAAAACTTAAAAATGGCGAACGAAATGGGATATACGACCGTCTTCTGGAGCCTTGCATATCTCGACTGGAACAACAGCGACCAGCCCGACCCCGGAGAGTCGATAAAGAAGCTGAATTCGCGTATCCACGACGGCGCTATCGTCCTTCTTCATTCGACGTCGGAGACAAATTCCAAGATTCTGGAAGAGCTGATAACAACCTGGAAAAGCGAGGGCTACACTTTCGGCACTCTTGATGAATTTTTACCCGAATAAAATTATAAGGTGCTGCAATGCAGCACCTTTTCCTATTTAAGCAAAAAGAACGAATAGGGCGGGAGAGTAAGGGTTCCCGCTTTTATTTTTTTGCCCGATACAAGGTCTGAAAAATCGCGGTCGAGGTAGAGTTCGTCTTCGGCGTTTTTGCCGTTGCAGACGGCGACAAGTCCGTTTCTTGAATAGACAAAAAGCGAATTTTCGCAAAGGACGGTTTCGACCTCTCCCGCTTTGAGTTCGGGGGTGTTTTTGCGAATATCTCCCATTTTGCGGTAGTGCGAAAGCAAGATTTTATCCTCTTTTCCCCACGGGAAATATTTGCGGTTCAAAGGGTCGCGAAGCCCCTCGACGCCCGCCTCGTCTCCGTAAAAAACGGTCGGGCAGCCCGGAAGAGTTGTTAAAATAAACCAGCCGAGCATGAGTTTTTTTATTGCGGTCTCTCTTTCTTTTGGCAAAAGCCTTTCCTTTGCCTGCCCCTCATAGTCGCAGTCGTCGGTTTTTACGCCGCCGAGAACCGAAAGGATTCGTTTCGTGTCGTGCGAGCCGATAATGTTCATAAGGCAGGAAAGCGACGGCTTCGGATAGTTTTCCTTTAACAGATTTATCGCGTCCGAAAGCTTTTCGGCGTTTCCCGAATTCAGAAATTCGATAAGGGCGTCCTTTAAGACGTAGTTCATAACGCCGTCCATTTCGCCGCCCTGAAGATATTTGCGGCGTCTGCCGTTATCCTCTTTATTTGTCGCGTCTTCCCAGACTTCGCCGACGACATAGGCGTCCTTTTTTACGGTTTTGACGGTTTTATAAAGTGCGTCGAGAAATTCGTCGGGAAGTTCGTCCGCAACATCGAGCCTGTATCCCGAAGCTCCGAGACGGAGCCATTTTTCAAGCACGCCGCCTTTGCCAGTCATATATTCGAGATAGTCGGGCTCGGTTTCATTGACTTCGGGTAAGATTTTAATTCCCCACCATGACGAATATCTGTCGGGAAACTCCTGAAAGGTGTACCATTTATAATACGGAGAACTTTGCGACTGATACGCTCCGACATCGGGGTAAGTTCCGTAGCGGTTGAAATAAATGCTGTCGTCGCCGGTATGCGAAAAAACGCCGTCCAGAATTATTTTTATTCCGTACTTCCCGGCGGTTTTACAGAGCGACGAAAAATCCTCTTCGTTTCCGAGAACGGGGTCGATTTTCGTATAGTCGGCGGTGTCGTAGCGGTGGTTTGAATGAGCCTCGAAAATCGGATTGAGATAAATTATTTCCGCTCCGAGAGAGGCGATATACGGCAGTTTTTCTTCGATTCCGCGAAGCGTTCCGCCGAAAAAGTCGGAGGTATCAAGGTCGCCGTTTGCTTCCCTTATATAGTTCGGAAGTTCGTCGGGATTTTTGAATTTTACATATTTTTTCCGTTCGGGAAGCGGCGGCGTGCCTTTTTTGAAAAAGCGGTCGGGGAAAATCTGATAAATTATTTTTCCCGCGAATTCGGGGGCGGCGTTCCACCCTTTTTGGTAGACCGTCTGCTGCCACGCTTTTCCGTTTTTGACGGCGGTGCCGTCTTCCCCTCTGCCGTAGACAGTCTCCTGTCCGTTTTTTTCGGCAATAAAGGTGTACCAATAAATTCCGGGGGTGAGCGGCGGAATTTCGGCGGTGTAAAAATCCGTTCCCGCGTAGCTTGTGTCAAGCGTCATTCTGATTTTTTCGGCAGGCTTTTTGTCTTCGCTGAACATCAGATAAACGTCGGTCAAAGCCTCTCTTCGCGAAATCACAACTTTGAAAGAGATCGGGGTTTCGCTTTCCGCAGCCCCTGCGGGATTTTTATGAAATTTGTCGTTTGCGTTGAATAAAAACATACTTTTCCTTTGCATTAAAAAAGCCCCGCAGGGCTTTTTTTATTATTTAATACCGAGAGCGTCTTTATAAAAGTCGAAATAGTTTCCGGCGGCTTTATCCCAACCGAAATCGCATTTCATCGCTTTCTTTTTGAGAGCTTTCCAGCCGTCTTTGTCGTTTCTGAACATATCGACGGCTCTTCCGACGGTGTAAAGCAGCTCGTGGGCGTTATAATCGGGGAACGAAAAACCGTTTCCGCCGTACTGAACATCGGTAATGCTGTCTTTTAAGCCGCCCGTTTCCCTGACAATGGGAATTGTTCCGTAACGCAGGGCAATCATCTGGACAAGTCCGCACGGTTCGCTCTTCGACGGCATTAAAATCATATCCGCCCCGCCGTAAATCCTGTCGGCAAGAGCTCCGTCAAAGGTAATTCTCACTTCGAGTTTGCCTTTGTAGCGGCTTGCGGCGTATCTGAAAAAGTCTTCGTATTCTCTGTCGCCCGTTCCGAGAACGACAAGCTGCAACGGCATATCCATAAGCTGCGAGAAAATTCCGCGTACAAGGTCGATACCTTTGTGGGAAACAAGTCTCGAAATTATCGCGACAACAGGGACGGTGTCGTCCTGCGGCAGGTTCATTTCTTCCTGCAATTTCTTTTTGTTGAAAGCCATTTTCGCAGGGGAACGGTAGTTGAAATTCGCGTAAAGATGCGGATTCGTTTCAGGGTTTATTCTGTCGTTATCAATCCCGTTCAGAATTCCGCAGAATTTATACTGATGTTCCCTTATTATCGCGGAAAGTCCGTGAGCGTAATAGGGATATGTCAGTTCTCTCGCGTAGTTCGGGCTTACGGTGTTTACCTTGTCGGCAGCGACGATTGCCCCTTTCATAAGGTTTATGCAGCCGTTAAAGGTGACGGTGTCGCGATCTCCCTCTCCGAGTCCGAAAACGTCGCCCAAAATTGCTTCGTCGTACTGTCCCTGATACTGAATGTTGTGTATCGTGAAAATCGCTTTGGTCGCCGAAAATTCGTTCTTCCATTTATAATATCTTTTGAAAAGAATCGGGACAAGAGCGGTGTGCCAATCGTGCGAATGGATTATATCGGGGTAGAAATCGAGCCTTTCGAGAATTTCGAGGCACGCTTTCGAAAAGAACGAAAAGCGTTCGCCGTCGTCGTAAAATCCGTAAAGTCCGTCGCGTTTGAAATAATGTTCGTTATCGATAAAATAATAGGTCACGCCGTCTTTTTTCAGTTCGAAAACGCCGCAATATATGCTTCTCCAAGCAAGGGGGAGCATAAAGTCGAATTTATAGGTCATTTCCGACTTGAAATTTTCGGCGGTTTTTTTATAGAGCGGCAAAACGACTCTCACATCGTTATTTTCGCCCTCGATTTTCGCAAGAGCTTTCGGCAAAGCTCCTATAACATCGCCGAGGCCTCCCGAAACCGCAAAAGGATAACATTCCGACGCCGTAAAAAGTATTTTCATTGATGTCTCCTTATATAATGCTGCCTTTGACCGCGACAAACGGATAGTTTTCGGTTCCCGAAAGCGTCTGTCCGGGGCGGACGACCGTCTTTTTGTCGAGAATACAGTTGTTTACAACGCAGTTTTCGTTGATTATTGCTCCGTGCATTATGACGGAATTTTTGACAACGGTATTTTTCGCGACATAAACTTCTCTTCCGAGAACGCAGTTTTCAACGGTTCCCATAATAACAGCCCCGTTTGCGATAAGGGAGTTTTTGACCGACGCACCGTTCATATATCTTGCGGGTGCGGCGTCGTAAACTCTCGTGTAGATAGGTCTGTCTTTCTGGCAAAGTTCGTCTCTTACTTTTCTGTCGAGAAGTTCGAGGTTTGCTCTGAAAAAGTCGGGGGTAGAAACGATCTGTCTTGCATATCCCGTAAATTCGTAACCGACTATTTTGAGGTCGGCGGCGTTGACCGCGAGAATATCTCTTTCAAAGCTTTGAAGCCCCGTTGCGAGAGCCTCGTCGATTATTTTGAGAAGAAGTTCTTTTTTCAGAAGCCACATCGACATCGAAAGGTTCTGAACGCCTGTCGGATGTCCGCCGACGTGAGTTTTCACTCTGTTTCCGTCGGTGATCTTATAGGTGACGAGCTTTTCGCCCGAAAATTCGCTTATATCGACCTTGTGATAAACCGCCGTGATATCGGCGTTATTTTCTTTATGGAAACGCAGCACTTCGGCGTAATCCATATTGCAGACGACGTCGCAGTCGGAAAGCACGACATAGTCTTCTCTTGCCCTTGCGATATAGTTATATACGTTTTTGAGGGCTTCGAGCCTGCCGGTGTAAAGCGATCTGCCGGAAGTCGTGCTGTAAGGCGGATAAATGGTAAGTCCGCCGAATTTTCTCGAAAGGTCCCATTCCTTGCCGCTTCCGAGGTGGCTTGTGAGGGAATGGTAATTGTTGCGGGCGACAACGCCGACCGTCGTTATTCCGGAGTTCGTCATATTCGAAAGAACGAAGTCGATAAGTCTGTATCTTCCGCCGAAAGGAACCGCTCCGAAAGTGCGTTCTTTTGTGAATTCGGGAAGGTGATTGTCGTGGATATTCGAAAAGATAATTCCTATCGCGTTCATAATATGTCTCCCTCCTCGCTTCTGTCGATTATTTCGCCGGCTTTGATTGTTTCGCCCGGCAATATTTTGCTGTCCGCACCGATAACGGTTATTTTTCTTTCGGTGCAGCTTTCACAGGGTTCGCCGACGACGGCGTTTTCGCCTATTTCGACGTTCTGTGCGATTATCGCGTTGTAAACTTTCGCACCTTTCTTTATCACGGCGTGTTGCATTACAACCGAACTTTCAATAACGGAATCTTCTTCTGTCTCAACTTCATAGAAAATTACGGAATCCCTTATTTTTCCGTTAAGTTCGCTGCCCTCCGAAACTATCGAATTTACCGTTTCGGCGTTTTTGCCTGCGTAATGCGGAGGAGCGACAGGGTTTCTTGCATATATTTTCCAGTCGGGGTCGCTTAAATTAAGGTTCGAATTATAGAGGATATCCATATTCGCTTCCCAAAGACTTTCGATAGTCCCGACGTCTTTCCAATAGCCGTCAAAGGCGTAGGCGTACATTCTTTCGCCGTTTTCGAGCATCTTCGGAATAACGTTTTTGCCGAAATCCTTTGAAGAAGTTTCGTCTTTTTCGTCTTCGATAAGATATTTTTTGAGTTTATCCCAGCGGAATATGTATATTCCCATTGAAGCGAGCGTCGAACGGGGTTCTTTCGGCTTTTCCTGGAATCCGTTTATCTTTTCGCCGTCTTCGGTGCAGACTATTCCGAAACGGGAAGCCTCTTCTTTCGGAACGTCGATGACAGCAATCGTTATATCGGCGTTTCTTTCTTCGTGGAAAGCGAGCATCTTCGAATAGTCCATAGTATAGATATGGTCGCCCGAAAGGATAAGGACATATTCGGGGTCGTACTGTTCTATAAAGCCGATATTCTGATATATCGCGTTCGCTGTTCCCTCGTACCACTGCGAACCAGCTTTTCTCTGATACGGCGGCAGGATATAAACGCCTCCGTAAAGTCTGTCAAGGTCCCACGGCTGTCCGTTTCTTATATAGCGGTTAAGAGCCAGCGGCTGATACTGCGTCAAGACGCCGACGACCGAAATATTTGAATTTATGCAGTTTGAAAGCGGAAAGTCTATTATTCTGTATTTGCCGCCGAAAGGAACGGCGGGTTTTGCGACGTTCTTCGTTAAGACATGGAGCCTGCTACCCTGTCCTCCCGCGAGAAGCATCGCGATACATTTTTTCTTTTGAATCATTTGCTGTCCCTCCCTGAAATCTTCTGTATTCCGAATTTATTTTTAGTCAGTGTTTTCTTTTTCCAGATTGAAACGGAAAGTGCGGGAATTTTTACTTTACCCGAATAATTCATTCCGTGCATCGGTTTTTTCTCCGCTTTTATGTCGCCCGGATTGTTTCCGCTGCCGCCGAAATCTTTGTTTTCCGACGAAAAGACTTCGGAGTAAACGCCTGCGGAGGGAAGCCCGAATTCGTAATTTTCACGGGTCACCGGCGAGAAGTTTATCGCGACGATAAGGTCTTCTTTTTTACATTTGCGTTCATAGACGAGAATATTCTGCTTATTGTCGTCGCCGACTATCCAGTTAAAGCCCGACGGGTCGCAGTCTTCTTCCCAGAGAGCGGGATTTTCAAGATAGAAATAATTCAGCTCTTTGACAAAATTCTGCAATTTGGCGTGAGCGTCATAGTCGAGCATGAACCATTCGAGAGAATTTGCATAATCCCATTCTCTGAACTGCCCGAATTCGGTACCCATGAAAAGCAGTTTCTTGCCGACGTGCGTATACATATATCCGAGGAAAGCCCTCATTCCGGCGAATTTCTCTTCGTAGCTTCCGGGGTTTTTATCGAGAAGAGATTTCTTGCCGTGAACCACTTCGTCGTGCGATATCGGAAGAATATATTTTTCCGCATAGGCGTAAACCATCGAAAAAGTCACATTATTGTGATTGTAATTTCTGAAAAACGGGTCGGTTTCGAGGTAACGCAGGCTGTCGTTCATCCAGCCCATGTTCCATTTGAAATCAAAGCCGAGACCGCCCATAGAGGTTTTTTCGGTGATTTTCGGCCAAGCCGTCGATTCTTCGGCTATCATAAGTTTGCCCGGAGCTCTTTCGTGAACTGCGTCGTTGAGTTTCTTTATAAGGGCTATCGCCTCTAAGTTTCCGTCGCCGCCGAGCGAATTTTTAAGCCCGATATTCTTTCCGAAATCAAGATAGAGCATTGCCGAAACGGCGTCGACGCGAAGTCCGTCTATATGATATTCGTTGAGCCAATAGAGAGCCGACGAAATAAGGAATGACTGAACTTCGGTTTTGCCGTAGTCAAAAACGACGGTGCCCCAGGAGGGCTGCTCTCTTTTTATTTTGTCTTTATATTCGAACGCGAAATCCCCGTCGAAATCCGCAAGGGCATATTCGTCTTTCGGGAAATGGGCGGGAACCCAGTCCATAATAACCGCAAGCCCCTGTTCGTGACAGCGGTTGACGAAATATTTAAGATCGTCGGGAACTCCGTAGCGGGAAGTCGGGGCGAAATATCCCGTTACCTGGTATCCCCACGAAGCGTCAAGCGGATATTCGGTAACCGGCAGAAGTTCGATATGGGTATATCCCATTTCCTTTGCATAATCGACAAGGTCGTGAGCCGACTTGCGGTAGCTGAACGGGTTTCCGTCGGGATAGCGTCTCCAAGAACCGAGATGAACTTCGTAAATGTTCATCGGTTCTTTCGTATGGTCTTTTTTCGAAAAATTCTTTTCCCATTTTCCGTCCGACCACGCAAATTCGTCGAGCGGATAGAATTTCGAACATTTGTCTCCGCCCGAACCGCTGTGGAAAGCGAACGGGTCGGCTTTGTTTACGACAGTCCCGTCTTTTTTCTCGACGCTGAACATATATCTGTCGTAACGGACGATATTCGGAACAAATTTTTCGTAAATTCCCTGTTCGCTGATCCTCGTCATCGGGTCGCGGGTTCTGTCCCATTCGTTGAAGTCGCCGACGACCGAAACCGAGCGGGCGGCAGGAGCCCATACTCTGAAAATCGCTCCCTCCGAGCCGTTTTCGGTACAGGGATGTGCCCCGAGAAATTTATATGCTTCGAAATTGGTTCCCTCATGAAATAAAAATACGGGAATGTTGTTGTTTTCTGCCATCGGGCACCCTCCGTTTCCGAGTATCTTCTCTTTATATTTAATAATAACATATATAAAAAAGCTTTGCAACAGGAAATAGTTCTCTGAAACACAATTGTCACAAATTTTACCGAAAAATTACTTTCTTCCGCTCAAAAAATAAGGAAAAGTACAAGTTTTTGTCATATAAGTGTTACAGTTGCCGCCGTCAATTCGTAATTTTCGCCGAAAAAACATAAAGACACTTGAAAATGAAAGGGAAATATGATATACTGACAAAAAACGAACAGTATGTTTCCGTAGCTCAGCAGGATAGAGCGACCGCCTCCTAAGCGGTAGGTCGGGTGTTCGAATCACCTCGGGAACGCCAAAAGCCGTAAACCGTTTTTTACGGTCTGCGGCTTTTTTAATTTCTGAAAAGGAAGACGGTCTTTCCGTATAATTGCTGTATGAAAAATGCTTTGATAACAACCTTATGCACATGGGCAAGCTACGGCTCGGTTTTGCAGTCTTACGCTCTGAAAAAGCAACTTGAAAAACTCGAATGCGACAGTTTTACAGTCACCGATTACAAGGAAAGAGAAACCGCCGGGCGTCTGTTTTCGAAAAACCCGAAAATTTTCATAAAAAATCTTTACGGCAGCCTTAACGCTTCGAAAAGACACCGCAGATTTATCAAAAGCTCGGAATTTATTTCTTCGAATCTGGATGTTCGGAGATACGATTCCTATGAGGATATAAAAAAGCTGAATATCGACGCGGATATCTGTATTGCAGGAAGCGACCAGATATTCAATCCCGATGTGTGTTCCCCCGTATTTTTCCTTGATTTCTGCCCCGAAAAAAAACGCGTTTCTTATGCCGCAAGCATGGGAGTGACCGCCGTAAAAAAGGAAAAAGAAGAAGAATTCGCAAGGCTTGTAAACAATTTCGACCGTATATCCGTAAGAGAAGCGGACGACGCGGAAGTTATAAAAAAATATTATAACGGCAAAATCGATATAAATATCGACCCGACATTTTTCCTTTCCGCCGAAGAATGGCGAAAACTTGAAAAGAAATATGATATAAAGGGGAAATATATTTTCGTATATCCTTTGTATTGGAATAAAAAATACAACCCGCTCTTAAAAAAACTCAAAAAAGAAACGGGATATGAAATCGTAACGATAAAGAACGGATGGAGCAGTGCATACGGAAGCAAAACCGTTTCCGACGCGGGAATTGAAGAATTCCTTTGGCTTATCGACCATGCGGAAGCGGTTGTGACGTCGTCTTTCCACGGAGTTGCTATTTCTTCGATCCTCAACAAGGATTTCTCCGCAGTCATAAACCCGTCTTCTCCGTCGAGAATTTCTTCACTTCTGCAAACTCTCGGTATCACTCCGCCGTCAATAGAAGAACTTTCCCGTTCTCATATAGATTATGAGGCTGTCAATAAAAAAATCGAAGAAGAAAAGGCAAAAGGAATCGGATATCTGAAGGAGATTTTAACCGATGAATAATATTTCCCGGTTTAACGGATGTTCAAATTGCGGAGCCTGCCTTAATATCTGCCCGACAAAAGCTATCGCTGTCGACAACGGCGGACTTTTTTACGAAGTCGGAGTAGACGAGAAAAAGTGCGTTGACTGCGGCAGGTGCGTCGAGGTCTGTCCTTGGAACAACGAACGCGAGGTTCAGAACCTTTCCGCGGCATACGGCGGTTTTGCAAAGGACAAAGAAACTGTTGCGAAAAGCTCTTCGGGCGGTATTTTTTCCGCAGTCGCCGACCTTATTCTCAAAAAAGGCGGTGTTGTTTTCGGGGCGGTTTATTCAAAGGACCTCCATTCCGTCATTTTCGGTTCAACCGACGAATTTGACCTTGACGAAATAAGAAGAAGCAAATATACCGAAAGCCTTGTCGGTAACACTTTTTCCGAGATTAAAAACATTTTGAAGACAGGGCGTCAGGTTCTTTTCTGCGGGGCTCCCTGTCAGGTTGCGGGGCTTAAAAGATATCTTGAAAAAGATTACGATAATCTCCTCACCTGCGATTTTGCCTGCGGAGGATTTCCGTCGCACAAGGTTTTTGACGATTATCTTTCAGCACTTGAAAAAAAATACGGCTCAAAAACGAAAAGCGTAAATTTCAGAACAAAAAAATTCGGCTGGGGCAGACACGGGATTTCAATAACCTTTGAAAACGGGAAAGAATATCTTTCGCCCGCCGAAATTGATCCGTATTTTCATTCTTTTATCTACACTCATCTGATAAACCGCGAAAACTGCTTTGACTGCAAGTTTATAAACAATCATTATTCGGATCTTATTCTTGCGGATTTCTGGAAATATGAATTATCGTCTCTCAAAAACGATTTTACCGGACTGTCTCTTATTCTGGTAAACAGTCAAAAAGGAGAAACCGTTCTCAAAGAAATTTCGCAGGAAGTAACGCTCGAACCCGTCGACCTTCATGCGGCGTCCTATAATTGCAGGGCGAAAGCCGCTCTCACACCCGAAAAGGCGGAAAAGAGAAAACTTTTTATCAAAACCCTATCCGAAAAGGGGCTTCGGGCTGCGGCGATTTCCGCGGGGATGCCGTCCGGAGGAAAATCATTTTATATAAAAAGTAAAATACGGTTTGTATTATTTTTAAGAAAAACAGGTATTAAAAAACTATGAAAAGCGGAAGAAGCAAAGGGCTTACCCTTTCTTATCTGTATCTTGTTCTGAATACCGTTATCGGCATTTTCATGTCCGCGTTTATCATTCGGACAGTCGGGCAGACCGATTACGGCGTATATCAGTCAATGACAGCTTTTATGTCATATCTCATCCTTCTGGAATTCGGAATGGGTGCGATAATGACAAGGAACATTTCTCTTTGCAAAAAGGACGGCAGCGAAGAGGAAAATATCCGAAAAAGCACTTCGACTATCTGGACAGTAACCTTGATTCTCGGATTTGCAATCTCTATTGCGGCAATAGTTTTCTGGTCGGTAATAGATTCGGTCTATGCGGTGTCTTTGACCCCCGAACAGATTGTTTTCGGGAAGAAAATATTTCTTTTTGCCGCGGGAACTCTTATTTTCGGGTTTATAACGCAGCCTTTGAACGGCTTTCTTATAGGCTATGAAAATTATGTTTTCGGAAAGCTTATCGACACAATAAAACTTCTTTTGAGAACGGGGCTTCTTATAGTCCTGCTTCAATGGCAGCAGAATGTTTTTCTTGTTGTTATCGTAGATTTTATACTGTCGATAACCTGTTTTGTAATCACATTCCTATACTGTGTAATTAAATTTCACGCACAATTCATACCGAAATATTTCGATAAGACCGTCTTTAAGCAAATGCTTCCGCTTGCGTTCGCGATGATGCTGCAAACCATTGTCAACACGGCGAATACAAGCGTCGACAGGTTCCTTATCAGCATTATGATGACGCCGGAAGACGTCTCGGTATATTCGGTTTCGATGAGTATGTTTTCGATGTTTTCGTCGATAGCAACTCTGCCGGTAACGATGTTTATGCCTGCCATTGCAAAAAGTATCAAGGCGGGACTTTCCGGAAGAGAACTTACCGAAACACTTGTCAGGCCGTGCAGGCTCAATGTTCTGATTTCCGGGGCTGTGGCTTTCGGATTTTTATGCGTCGGACGACCTTTCGTCGAAATTGTTTACGGAGACAGCTATTCCGTCTCATGGCTTTATGCAATAATCATAATGCTTCCGATGTTTGTCAATATGACGAACGCTGCGGCAATGAACGTCCTTGATGTCATGCGAAAGAGACATGTCCGTTCCCTTATATTGCTCGGAACGACAACCCTGAACATTATTCTGACGATATTTGCGATAAAATATATCGGAATGGTCGGGGCTGCGGCGGCAACGGGACTTGCTCTTATTTTGCAGACGATTCTCGTAAATCTTTATTACAGCAAAAAAATCGGATTAAGCATAGGCTACCTTTTCGGACAAAGTTATAAAGGGCTGCTTATTCCGTATATCGCGGCGGCTTGCATAAGCCTTATTGTTACATCGTTCCTGCCGAATAAATATCTGCAGCTGTTTATAGGCGGAATCGTCTTTGTTGTGCTGTTTGCCGTTCAGTATTTCACATTCGGAGCAAGTGCCGCCGAAAAAGCTGCCGTAAAAAAATTCTTAGGCAGAAGAAAAAATCATAAAACTGAATAGTCGCAAGTCATCTGTTGTGATTGAGCTAAAATAAAGACAAAAGCACCCGTGAGGGTGCTTTTTTATGCTTAAAATACAACAACGCAATTTTTATGCCTGAGCCGCTTCGTCCCGGGTTTGTTTCGAATATTTTTTTGCCGGGCGGTAGAAGAGGAGCGACAGGAAGATTAAAAGTGCCGTCGTTCCGAGGCTTACGGGGTAGACGTTCATAATCGTTCTGAAAGTCGGGCTTTGCGGGAAAATCACGCTTATCCAGAAAATTCGTATTCCGCAGACGCCGACGATAGTTAAAAGCGACGGGACAAGCGAAATTCCGAAGCCTCGCAGATATCCCGAAATGACGTCGTAAATCATACTGAAAACATAAGCGGAAAGAATTATTGCAAGGCGGGTATAACCTATATCGATAACCTCCGGGTCGGAGTTAAAAAGCGAAAGCAAAAATTTTCCGAAAAGAAGCACGAGTCCGACCGCGGAAAGAGTCGCGATAAGGTCTTCCAAAAGACAAAGATAAAGCGTTTTTTTGCAGCGGTCGATTTTTCTTGCCCCGAAATTCTGACCGACGAAAGTCGTGCACGCCTGGCTGAAAGAATTAAGGACGTCATACGCTAAAATTTCGATATTGTAAGCCGCACTCGACGCCGCCATAACGACCTTGCCGAGGCTGTTTATCGCAGACTGAATTATGATATTCGAAAGAGCGAAAACCGCTCCCTGAATTCCTGCCGGGAGCCCTATTCTTATTATTTTTTTGAAAGCCGCTCCGTCGAATTTCAGATTTTTCATTTCGACTTTTATCTCTTTATCGGTATGCAAAAGTCTGATAAACAGCACGGCGGAACTTAAAGCGTTTGAAACGACGGTTGCTATTGCGACCCCGTTTACCGTCATTTTGAGAACTATAACAAAAAACAGATTTAAGATGACATTCAGAACGCCCGACGAAGCAAGGGCGATAAGCGGAGTTTTCGTGTCTCCGACGCTTCTGAAAATCGCTGCTTCGAAATTATAAAGAAGGATAACGGGCATACCCGCAAGGTATATTCTTAAATATAAAAGTGCAGAGGGGAAAACGTCTTCGGGCACCTGCAAAAGCCGCATAAGAGGAGCGGCGACAATTTCTCCGAGAACGCAGACGATAAGTCCGCCTATAGCGGAAATCAATATAGAGGTGCTGACCGCCCTTTTGACGGCTCCTTTATCCCCTCTTCCTATTGCGTTTGCGATAACGACATTTGCACCGAGGGCAATTCCGACAAACAGATTTATTATAAGACTTATGATAGCGGTGTTTGCACCGACCGCCGCGACCGCAAGCGTTTTATCCGAGCCTGCGAAATTCCCGACTACGGCGACGTCCGACGCGTTGAAAAGCTGTTCCAATATTGCCGTTGCGGCAACAGGCAAAGCGAAAATCGGCAGTTTGTTCCATATCGGACCGTTCAACATATCAAGACCGCGTTTTTTCACTGTCTTTTCCATTTTATTCCTTCTTTCTGACGGGATAATTATATCACTTTCCCCTCCGAATGACAATAGCAAGTCTTGACTTTTCAAAAAAAAGTCGCTATAATATACGAAACGGAGGACTTGAAATGAGACAATGTATGGATTCCGAAAACCTTCACAGAAGGCTGAAAAAAATAATAGGGCAGGTTCAGGCAATCGACAGAATGATTGACGAAAATGTCCCCTGCGAAGACATTCTTTCACAGATAAACGCCGCAAAATCGGCTCTGCATAAATGCGGACAGGTCGTTTTGGAGGGGCATATAAAACATTGCGTCAAGGACGGCATTGAACACGGCGACGCGGACAAAACGATTGAGGACTTCACGAAAGCCGTCGAGCGTTTTGCGAATATGGGCTGATTTCGATAAAATCACGGGCAGCAGTTGGCTGAGGGCTGATAACTGCTGTCTTTTTTTATAAATTTTTTCCGAAACCCTCTTGACAAAGTATACCCATACGGGTATACTATACCTATACCCCGTTAGGTATAAAGGAGAAAATTCGGAAGATGAAAAAGATTATAGAGAAGCTTGAACGGTTTCTCGACATGGGCGGAACGAAAAAAGACATCGTTTTTCTTATAATTTCGGCGATTTCGCTTGTTTTGAGCATAACGAAAGCGTTGCCGTTACCGTTTGATATTGCGTGGGTTTCAATTATTCTCTGCGGCGTTCCGATAATTCTTGAAGCGATTATCGGACTTGTCACGGCGTTCGACATCAAAGCCGATGTGCTTGTTTCGCTCGCACTTATAGCCTCGGTGCTTATCGGCGAAACCTTTGCCGCGGGAGAAGTCGCATTTATCATGCAGCTCGGAGCGTTGCTCGAAGACATGACGGTCGCAAAAGCCCGTGCGGGAATTGAAAAGCTCGTAAAACTGACTCCGAGAACCGCAAGAAGAATTTCGGACGGCGAAGAAAAAATCGTTTCGGCGGAAAATGTAAAAAAAGATGATATTTTAAGGGTTCTGCCGGGCGAAAGCATTCCTGTCGACGGAATTATAATTTCGGGGAAAACCTCGGTTGACGAATCGGTAATGACGGGAGAACCGATGCCTGTCGACAAAGAAGAGGGCGACGAAGTTTCAAGCGGAACGGTCAACCGTTTCGGAGCGTTTGAAATGCGTGCGACAAAGGTCGGCGAAGACAGCTCGATAAGAAGAATGATACGCCTTGTTGAATCGGCGGACGCAGGCAAAGCGAAAATCGTCGGAATTGCCGACAGGTGGGCGACATGGATAGTCGTTATCGCTCTTGCTGCGGCGGCTCTCACATGGATAATTTCGGGCGAAATAATCAGGGCGGTAACAATTCTCGTTGTTTTCTGCCCCTGTGCCTTGGTTCTTGCGACCCCGACGGCGATAATGGCGGCAATCGGCAACGCGACAAAGCACGGATTTCTCGTAAGAGAGGGCGACGCACTCGAAAGACTCGCGACGGTAGGCACCGCGGCATTTGACAAAACGGGAACGCTGACCGTGGGAAAACCTGTCGTTACAAATGCGGAAAGCGTCCTTTCAGACCTTTCAAAAGAGGAACTTTTCGCCTTTGCCGCAGCGGCGGAAAGCCTTTCGGAACACCCGATAGGTAAAGCGATAGTTTCGTCTTACGGGCAAAAGCCCGATAAACCCGAAAATTTCGAAATGATTCCCGGAAGAGGGGTCAAAGCAACGGTAAACGGTAAAACCGTCATTGCGGGAAACGCCGAAATGATTAAGGAAGAGGGTATTTTGCTTCCCGAAATCACAAACGGAAGTTCGACCGTAACACATATCGCAATCGACGGAAAATACGCAGGATTTATTGAACTTACCGACCCCGAAAAGCAGGGCGGCAAAGAAACTCTCGGCAAAATAAAAGCTCTCGGAGTAACTCCTGTTCTCATAACGGGAGACAACGAAAAAACCGCGTCGGCAGTCGCCGCAAAACTCGGAATCGAAAAAGTCTATTCGGGATGTCTGCCGGAAGACAAGCTTTCACTTATCAAAAAATTCGGAGACGAAAACGGGGTTCTGATGACGGGCGACGGAATAAACGACGCACCCGCCTTAAAAGCCGCAACGGTCGGAATTGCGATGGGCGGAATAGGCAGCGACATCGCCGTTGACGCGGCGGATATCGTCCTTGTAAACGACGATATAAAGAGCCTGCCGCATCTTATCGTGTTATCGAAAAGAATGATGACGACGATAAAACTGAACCTGACCTTTTCGATGACTCTTAATTTCCTTGCGATAGCTCTCGCAATAACCGGGATACTGAACCCCGTTATCGGAGCACTTGTACATAACGCGGGCTCGGTTCTCGTAATTATAAACTCGGCATTACTTTTGAACCGGAGGGAGAAAAAATGATTAAAATAACAGGAATGATAATAGGTGCGGCGATCGCCGCGGTTTCGGCAGGGCTTCTTATAAAAGAGAAAAACGACCCCGAATCAAAAAAGATATACGGTATTATGACCGCCGTCGGAGCCGTTGTTTTTGTTGCCTGCTTAATACTTATGTTTATATGAAAAAAGAGCCGAAAGGCTCTTTTTTTTACAGTTCAATATAATAAAGGCAGATATTTTCGTATTTCCCGTTTTTATCGAGAAAGCCGCCGGGGATAGTCCCGAGCTCGGTAAAGCCTATCTTTTTATAAAGGCGGCGTGCCGCAACATTTGTTTCGACAACGGCGTTGAATTGCAGAAGCCTGAACCCTTTTTCCTTGGCGGTTTTTATGCAGTCGCGGACAAGCGTTTCGCCTGCGTGAAGTCCTCTTGCATTTCGAGAAACGGCAAAACTTGCGTTTGAAATATGTCCGCAGCGACCGATATTGTTCGGGTGCAAAATATAAAGTCCGACGGTTTCCCCGTCCTTTTTTGCAACGCCGCAGTAGGTCTGTTCGGCAAAAAATTTCGCGGCGGTCTCTTCGGTAAGAGGTTCGGTCTGCGGAAACGCAACGCCGTCTTCGACTACTTCATTCCAGATTTCAGCCATTTTCGCAACGTCTGCCGCCGTATATTCACTTACTTTGATTTCCATTTTTTCTCCTCACGGGAATCGTTATTTCTGTTATAAACTTATCGCGGTCTTTTGTGAAACCGTCGTCGATTATCGTTATTTCTCTTGAAAAATCCGCCGCTTCAAGCCCGTTTTCCGAAATATAAGTCATAAGCTTTTTATATTCCGACGGAGAATCTGCGTGGCTTCCGTGAAACCTTATGCAAACGACGTCTGTTTCGGGAAGAGTGGTCACGTCGCAGCCTTTTTCCTCGTCGTCGAGGATAAGAAAAATACGGTCGTATTCGTCAAAATTGCCTTTTTTTAATTTTTCGGCGGAAATTCCTATGCCGACTTTTCCCAGAAAAACGGTCGCTTCTTCCTGCTTTTTGCCGAGGCTGCGGATAGGTTTTTCCATATCAAGATAGCCTTTCGGCTGCAATTTTTCACGCATTGAAGATATCCGCATTTGCGGAATTTTCACTTCTGTTATCTTGTCGGTTTCCGAGGTCGAAGCGTCCTTTATCTGCCGCAGGCGGTTGTCGATTTTCCGCTCTATTCTTTCAAGTTCGAGCCGTTTTTTGACGACCTCTTTTTTCTGCTCTTCAAGCATTTTTTCAATCGTTTCGACGTCTCTGTTGTTTATGAATTCCGAAATTTTCGAAAGCGGCATATCGAGAACGCGAAGATAACATATCGTGTTAAGCACCTCAAACTGCCGCGGTCCGTAATATCGATATCCCGTTTCGGGATCGGTATATTCGGGAGTAAGCAGTCCTGCGGTTTCGTAATGCCGAAGACTTCCGACGCTTAAATTATACATTTTCGCAACGTCGCCTATCGAAAACAGTTCGTTTTTATCCATTCGAAACCTCCGTTTTGCGGCAGCACGCAAAGTAGGCTATCACGCAGACGATAACCGAAACAAGCGAACCGACGGCGGTCGCAAGACCCATCGGGAAAAGTGTTTCGGGGAACATTTTAGACATTAAGTAAGCTCCCGGAACCCTTGCGACGACGATTGCGATAACGTTATGAAGAAACGACAGTCCCGATTTTCCGCAAGCACAGAAATAGCCGCTGAAACTGAAATGAATTCCGGCGAGCATGCAGTCTAAAATATAGCCGCGGAGATACGGTCCTCCCGCGACGGCGACCGCAGCGTCGGGCGTGAAAAGTCCGACCAGAGGTTCGGCAATAAACTGAACGAGAACCGCCATACAAAGCCCGAAGCCCGTCGCAATGAATATCGCATATTTAAGAGAAAGTTTTGCCCTGTCATAGCGGTTTGCCCCGATATTTTGAGCTCCGAACGCCGAAACGGTCGAGAGAAGAGACGACGGAACAAGGAAAACAAAACCGATTATCTTTTCGACGATTCCCACCGCCGCAGCGTCGGTAAGTCCGCGGAGATTTGCGATAATCGTGATTATAATAAAGGAAATCTGGATAAATCCGTCTTGCAGACAGACGGGAATTCCGATTTTCAGAATTTCGCCCATATTCTTCTTTTTCGGGCGGAAATCTTCTTTTTCAAGCGAAAAATCTGTCTTCTTTTTCAAAATAAAAACAAGGGAAATAACAACGCTTATCGCCTGGGAAACCGTAGTTCCGAGAGCCGCACCGACGGGGCCCAAAGAAAAAGCACCGATAAACAGATAGTCAAGTCCGATATTCGCCGCACAGGCAATCGCGATAAAATACATCGGGCTTTTGCTGTCGCCGAGTCCTCTGAAAATCGAACTTATAATATTGTAAGCCGTGATAAACGGTATTCCGATAAAGCAGACAGTGAGATATGCTTTCGTGCCGTCGACCGCCTCGGCAGGCGTCTGCATAACCGAAACGATACCGCTGTTGCAGATAAGCAAAACCGCAGTAAGAACAACCGACAAGCTCATAAAGAGAGTTACGGTATTGCCGATACTTTCGGAAACCGACTTGCCGTCCTTTGCACCGACATATCTGCCTATCGTGACGGTTGCTCCCATCGCGAGCCCGACAATCATAACGGTGAGCATATGCATTATCTGGCTGCCGACCGAAACCGCGGTCGTCGCCGCAACCTTCTCGAACTGTCCTATTATGAATAAATCCGCCATTCCGTAAAGCGTCTGCAAGAAAAAAGAAAGCAGATACGGAAGCGAAAAACGCAGCATATTTTTAAGAACGCTGCCCGAAGTAAGATCGTTTGTCATTTTTCTTTCCGCGGCAAAAGCCGCCCTCCTTATTCTATAATATTAAACCCTATAACCGTTATAGAGTCAAGGATTTCGGCGAGTTTTTTCAAAAAGTTCAAACTATATAAAAAAATTCCCTTGACAAACGGTTTTTTCGGATATAAAATAAGGGCGGAAGAAGGAGGTAAAGAAAAATGATAAAAACAACGCTTTCGGTTGAGGGAATGGCTTGCGGGATGTGCGAATCGCATATAAACGACGCCATCCGCAGAAATTTCAACATAAAATCGGTTAAATCTTCCCACAAGAAGAAGTTTACGGAAATCGTTTCGGAGGACAAGCTCGACGAAGAAAAGCTCCGTCAGACAATAACCGATACGGGATACACCGTAACCGATATAAAAAGCGAAGAGTACATAAAAAAAGGACTTTTCGGAAGATAAGAAAGAGGGATTGTTTTCACAATCCCTCAATTTTTTTATATATCTTTTCTCCACACGTTACGGTTGACAATTCCGGTATAGCTTTGAATTATCTTCACAACCTTGGTCGAAACGTTTTCGTCGGTGTAGTCGGGAACGGGAATTCCGAAATCTCCGTTTTCCTGCATTGATACCGCAGTTTCGACAGCTCCGATAAGTCCGTTACCGGAAATTCCGGCAAGGACGAAAAGTCCTTTATCGACGGCTTCGGGTCTTTCGGTCGAGGTTCTTATACAGATCGCGGGGAAAGGCTTTCCTATCGAAGTGTAAAAGCTCGACTCTTCCGGTAAAGTTCCGCTGTCGGAAATGACGGCAAAGGCGTTCATTTGCAGGTTGTTATAATCGTGGAAGCCGAGGGGTTCGTGCATTATAACTCTGCTGTCAAGCTTAAATCCCGTTGCGTCGAGGCGTTTTTTCGAACGCGGATGGCAGGAATAAAGCACCGGCATATCGTATTTTTCGGCGACGGCATTTATCCCGTTGAAAAGCGACAAAAAATTCTTTTCGGTATCGATATTTTCCTCTCTGTGAGCCGACAGGAGAATATATTTTTTCTTTTCGAGTCCGAGCCTTTTTAGTACATCGGATTTTTCGATTTCCGCGAGGTTTTCCCTTAAAACTTCCGCCATCGGGGAGCCTGTGACAAAGGTTCTTTCGGGCGGAAGACCGCAATCGGCAAGATATCTGCGGGCGTGTTCGGAATACGCCATATTGACATCGGAAATAATATCGACAATTCTGCGGTTCGTTTCTTCGGGCAGACATTCGTCCTTGCAGCGATTGCCTGCTTCCATATGGAAAACGGGGACATGAAGCCGCTTTGCGGAGATTGCCGAAAGGCAGGAATTAGTATCCCCGAGGACGAGCATTGCATCGGGAGGAATTTCCGAAATAAGCTTATACGAACAGTTTATAATATTCCCGACAGTCGCCCCGAGGTCGTCGCCCACGGCGTCCATATAGACTTCGGGAGAGTCGAGTTTCAAATCCTTGAAAAACACGCCGTTCAGGTTATAATCGTAATTCTGACCGGTATGGGCAAGCAGGCAGTCGAAATACTTCCTGCATTTTTTTATGACTGCGGCAAGCCTTATTATTTCCGGGCGGGTTCCGACGACGATAAGCAGTTTGAGTCTGCCGTCGTTTTTGAATTTTATATCGGAATAATCAAGTTTCATCGAGCTTTTCCTCCACTTTTTCAGAATATGTATCGGGGTGCGACGGGTCGAAATTCTCGTTTGCCCACATAAATGTGACGAGAGGTTCGGTGTCGCTTAAATTTTCGATGTTGTGAGTATATCCCGGAAGCAGTCTTACGGCGGTCATTTCGTCCCCCGAAACGGGATATTCGAAAATTTTGCCATCGCCCAGTCTCCGCTGTCTGATAACCCCTTTTCCCGAAACGACGACGAAGATTTCCCATTTCGAATGGTGCCAATGTTCGCCCTTGGTTATTCCGGGGTTTGAAACATTGACCGAAAACTGTCCGCAGCCGTCGGTTTTTATTATTTCGGTGAAACTTCCGCGGCTGTCTTTATTCATTTTAAGGGGGAATGCCGCTTTTTCGGGCGGAAGATAGGAAACGAAAGTCGAGAAAAGTTTCTTTTCAAAAGAGCCGTCGGACAAAGGTTCAACAGTCCCCTGCTTTACAAATTTTCGCAGCAGTTCGGCGATATAGCCGAGAGTCGCCTTATGGGTCACGGGGCAGAACATAAACCCGTTTTCAGCCTTATGCCCTTTTCCTTCAAGAAGATCGAGCATTTCGCAGACAAGATCGTCGATATACAAAAGTTCGAGTTCGGTTTTGGGGTCGTTTATCTTTATTTCAAGCCCGTTCGCGATATTATGGCAGAAAGTCGCAATAACCGAATTATAGTTCGGGCGGCACCATTTGCCGAAAACGTTCGGAAAACGGTAGACAAAAACGGGAGCACCGGTCTCGTTTGAATAACTAAAAAACAGGTCTTCGCCCGCTTTTTTGCTTTTTCCGTAGTCGCTTTCCCCTGCCGCGTGAACCGACGACGAAAGCATTACGGGGCAGCTGTTTGCGTTCTTTTCGAGAAAAGTAAGCA
The DNA here is from genome assembly GCA_934481505.1 of uncultured Eubacteriales bacterium. Lineage (GTDB taxonomy): Bacteria > Bacillota > Clostridia > Oscillospirales > UBA644 > Geddesella. The sequence continues at coordinate 2,251 of CAKSPP010000001.1, read as the reverse complement.
GCGTTTTTGCAAATCCGAAATTTCCGGAAAGAAAATCTTCGGTCTTTTCGGGGCGGTTCACTCCTGCGAGATTGAAGACGAAATCCGCGGAGTCGCAGTATTTTTCAAGGTCTTCTTCCGAGGTGTCGACATCGCAGTAAAAAACCTCTTCGATATGAAGCCCCGGACGGGTTCGATCTTTTCCGTTTTTAATGTTTTCGAGGGCTGCGGTCAGGTTTTTTCCGACAAAGCCCGACGAGCCTGTTACAAGTATTTTCATATTTTTTTACCGAGTTCTTCTTTGATATAGTCGAGAGCGGCGATTTTTTCGACCGTCTCTTCGACCGAGAGAAGACGGGTGTTGTTCGAATTGAATTCGGTTAAAGTGTTGCGTTTCGTGTTGCCGTCGCTGAAATATTTGTCATAGTTAAGGCTTCGCTTGTCGCAGGGAACGCGGTAGAAATTTCCGAGGTCGACGGCAGACGCACACTCCTCGTTTGTAAGGAGCGTTTCATACATTTTTTCGCCGTGTCTTATCCCGATAACGCGGATATTGTTTTCGTCGCCTCCGAAAATACGGCAGACGGCTTTTGCCTGCGTTTCAATGGTGCAGGCGGGTGCTTTCTGAACGAGAATATCGCCCGATTCGCCCTTTTCGAAAGCGAAAAGCACCAGGTCGACCGCCTCTTCGAGGGACATTATAAACCTTGTCATTTTCGGGTCGGTAATCGTTATCGGCTCGCCTTTTTTCATCTGATCTATCCAAAGAGGAATAACCGAACCGCGGGAGCACATGACGTTTCCGTATCTGGTGCAGCAGATTTTCGTTTTTTCGGGAGAAACGGTTCTCGATTTCGCGACAATGACTTTTTCCATCATTGCTTTCGATGTTCCCATCGCGTTTACCGGGTATGCCGCCTTGTCGGTCGACAGACAGACAACGGTTTTTACACCCTCTTCGATTGCTGCGGTGAGGACATTTTCCGTTCCTAAAATATTGGTTTTTACCGCTTCAATCGGGAAAAATTCACAAGAGGGAACCTGTTTTAATGCTGCGGCATGGAAAATATAATCGACGCCGTGCATAGCGTTACGAACCGACGCAATATCCCTTACGTCGCCGATATAAAACTTTATTTTATCCGAAAGTCCGGGAAAGCGTGTCTGAAAATCGTGACGCATATCGTCCTGTTTCTTTTCGTCACGCGAAAAAATTCTTATTTCTCCGATATCGGTCGGCAGAAAGCGATTGAGAACCGCATTTCCGAAAGAACCCGTACCGCCGGTTATCAGTAAAGTTTTACCTGTAAATAAACTCATTTCCGTACTTCCGTTTCTTTGATATATTCTTTATAAGACTTTTCGGGGTCTATTATTTCGGTGTAGTGGTGCGTCACTCTTTTTTCTTCGGGCGGCAGGGTCATATAGTCGCCGTAAAGAAGAGTTAGATATTCGTCCCATTTGCCCGGGACGTTGACTTCAAGATTTTCAAAAGGCATTTTTTCGACGGTATCGAAAATTTCTTTCGGCATATTTTCGCCTTTTCCCCAAAATCCGCAGAAAGTAGCGACAATTCCCGTGCCTTTTCTTTCGGATTTACGGAAAAACTTTTCCTTTTTATCCCTTGCGACGCGGTAGTTTTTTATGAAAGAACCTAAAAAGCCTTTCACCGCTCTTTTGGGAAGGCTGCCCCTGTTTTCGTAATTATACGCCTTGTCGATACAGAGGTCGTAGAACTTTGATTTTATATCGAAAATTTTCGACGGACGGTATTCTGTTATCGGGAAAATATCGATATATATACCGTGATTTATATTGAAATTCTTGACGGTTTTTTCGATAAAAGCAGTATCCGAACGCCTGATTTTCGCGAAATTCATCGAATAATCGGGGTCGGTTTTAGCGTTCTGCAAAAAGTAGTTTTCGGGTAAGAGCGACGGAGCTTTTTCAAGAAAAATCTCATAGTCGTCACGCATAAGCCCGACATCGATATCGTCGTCCCACGGGATAAAGCCGTGATGACGAACCGTTCCGAGACAGCTTCCGTAAAGCATGAACCATTTAAGCCCGAGCTTTTCGCAGACATCGATAAACTGCCGCAGAATATCAAGCTCGACTTTTTTCAGTTTTTCGAGAATAACAGCGTCCGTATTCATATAATCTCCGTTATTTATACCAGTTGTTTTTCAGAATTTCCGCCTTGCTGCAAGGCCCGTCGGAATATAATTCGGGGGTTTTACCCGAAATAAGTGTTTCCGACAAAGTTATCAGC